>JAIRTW010000031.1 GCA_031254875.1 Candidatus Bathycorpusculum termitum | reverse complement strand
TTAGTATTGGCAGCATTGTTTTGATGTGGTTTTCCATACAGTTGCATCAGCTTCGGGGGTATGATCGTTATACGTGCTAACACTTATAAACTTTCACAAGTTATTTTTGCACAATTCCTAAGTGAATGGCTATTCAAGGGGGATAGCCTTGTAAACGTTGTATGTTGGTTCTCTTATTTTTCCGGCATCTCGTAATCGTTGAAGTGAGCTTTTCAAATCATACTCAGAATATGAGTTTTCAAATCTTTCTGAAAGAATACGATATCCAACGCCATATTCATTTGTTTGTTTCTCAGCAATGTATTTGAGTATCTGCCGGTCAGCCTCATTTAATGATACCATCTCTACTCCCTTAACGGTGAACATATCCTCCCAAGCCTCAAATATGGTTTCAAAGTTCTTAGCATAGAAGTCCTCAAAGGCCTTGGAAACTAAATCGTTGTCAACTGTCTGAATTTGTTGTGAACGCGCCGATGATAGAGCTAACCGTAGCATTGACTGTGGTCTACCATAATAGTTTGCATCGAATAAGCCATGTTGTCGGACTGCTTGTGGTACATCGTATTTTTCGGCGATGTCTAACACTTTTTGACCGGCTTTTTCAAGAGTGCTATTCAGGTCTTCCAGAGTGTTTCCTATAGTTGGAAACAACATTTGCATTGTTACGATATACTTGGTAACTTCAAGAGGAGGTTCAAAGTGCATACGCCTCATCTCAACCTCGTCGGGCAAGATAGTTGGCTGATCCACCAATCTGACCGGTGGGTCATAAAGTGACTTGGGTTGTTTACGTCTGCTGCCTAAACCTATTGAAACTTCTGAAAATTTTCTTGACCTCCTTCTATCAAGAAAAGTTGCTAAATTATGGTTAAGCGGCTTATCAGCATTAAAACTGCGGAATCGCCAAGTAAAAGGAGATAACGGTTGTTCCGTAGCCAATTCGGGAATTGCGAGGCTTCCTGACTTACCCAGAGCAATGTCCGGCGGCATAATGTTATAGAAATACTCAAGCAATTTACTGGTTTGGTTACGATTGGTTGCATCGTAGATGGTGATGTTTAATCCTCCGGATTGCCCAAAATTCAGCATTGGTGGTGAACTGACGAATTCAAAGGCAAGTAACTCTCTCAGAGGCGAAGATATTCCACCCCATTGTAAAAAAAGCTGTTCCTGAAATTCTTTGAAATCAATATCCGGCTCAATTGGAATTCTGATTTTAGCCGGGGCTATGCTGTCTATCATTATTTCCCAATAATCGTAAAAAACTCTTTTCTGCCCGGTGACTGTTACATAGGAAAGATTTGCCGGAATCTTGACATCATCAGGGCATTCACATATACAGTAGTCCTGCGGCAGATGCGCTGCCGGAATGAGGAGAAACCGATTTCTGCCTAGTTTGCCATCATAAACAACTGTGCCTGAAACGGATGGATTTGTTGATTTTTTTGCGTAGGAAAAATCTTTTAGAATGTTGAGTTCCCATTCGTTAAATTCGCTACCGTATTGTCTATTTCGAAAAGCAGGTCTTGTAGGTGTAAATTTATTCACTTTTTTTACTTGGGGTTTTGGAATAAACGTCACTTACCGGCTCTCCTAGGAAACGTTACTACTTTATACACTAATATAAGTAAGGCGGAATGTTGTGCGTTGGTGGTTTTTGGTTTTATACTCCGAATATTTGCCATACTTTGAGTGTAACCATTCTTTGCAGGGCGTTTTTCGGTATGCAAAAAAGAAGTGCTCAATTATCGGGCATGAAAATATACAATAAGTACAAAAATAAAACAACAACAGTATATATAAGCAACTAAAGCCATTTTAATTTTTACTATCCCGCTTTTTACATATCTTTTCCCGAAATTATTTCCGCTATTTAAACCCTATAGTTCGTATGGTTAAACTTGGAAACCGTAAGAAGCTCAAATGGTGTCTTAGAGAGTTTGAGCAAAGAAAAGCATCTCAAACATGGATTGCAAACTATCTTGGAATTACACCACGACGGTTCAGACAAATCTATCGTTTTTACAAGAAGACTAACACTATTCCCCAAATAGGGTTAAACGTTGGAAGACCAAAAACACAGATTTTAAACAAACACAAACAAATCGTTTTAGATCAATGGTCAAAACACCGTTTCAACGCACTATACCTAGAAAGCATTATAGCGCATGAAGAGAAAACGAAAATACCTCACAATACTATACATAGAATCATGCTTGAATACGGTCTGGCTAACACACAAGAAAACAAACAGAAGAGACGTAAACCATGGATTCGCTATGAGCGAGAACATTCTCTCTCAGCGGTACATATGGATTGGCATGTTAGTAAAGCAGTTCTAGGTATGCAGGTGTGTGTTGTACTTGATGATGCTTCAAGAAAATTTCTCTCCGCAGGAGAATTCTGTAATGCAACAGCTGAAAACTCGTGTTTGTTGCTAAAACAAGCGTTGGATGATTGTCGATCTACTTACAACATAAGCATTAGGGAATGTATTTGTGATCATGGAACACAGTTTTATGGTGTAAGGCGAGATAAGGCTGGTTGTGCGGATCATACGTTTGAGGTTTTTCTGTTTAAGGAAGAAATCAAGCAGATTCTCTGTGGTGTAAATCATCCTCAGACTAATGGTGGTCGCGGAGGGATTCGGGCGGTTTGTGCATTTGCGCCAATAATTGGGTGATTTGTTCTTGGTCTGGGCGGGTTTCGTTGAGGAGTTTTTGGGTGTGATAGTCTAATTCGATAGAGGCCTGTTTTTTCTTAATCGTCTGTACAAGGATTTGTTTTGTGTTGAGTTCGTCTCTTTTTGTGCGGATTTCTTCTTGCAGGCGGTTTAGTTCGGCGGGTGCTTGGGCGGGGTCAATGCGGAAATGATTCTTAAAAAAGTCCCGTGCCCGTTCCAATTCTTGGGTTGCCTGCGCGATTTTTTCATCGGTTTCCTTCTTTTGCTTCAAATCAAAAAGACGCAAATTCCGTCGAGATTCCCGGAATTGCTCAAGTCTGTCCTGCAAGGCTTCAATGTTTTCGGCGTGTTCGTCTATTTGTTCGGCGCGGTATTCCAACGGCGGGAGTTCATATTTATCCTTGTTATGTTTCTCTATCAACGGAATTTTTTCCTTTTCAAGCTCAAGGTATTTTTCCTTTAATGCGTTCATACGTTCGGCTATTTTTTCGGCGGTGTTCTGCTGTGCTTGCGTTTTTTCTATGTACTGCGTAGCCTTTTCGGCCTTGAGTTGTCTTTCTAATGTGGATACATAGGGCGGTTCAATTTCGGTTTCAAGCGGTTTTTCTATGAATTGTACGGTTGCACGTATTTTTTGTAATTCTTTTTCAAGTTGCTCGGATTTTTCGATTTTGCGCGGTTCCCGTGCGTTTTCTGTGGTTTCTTTTCCGGGTTCCGTTTTTATGGCGGTGCGTTGTTCATTTCTGCGTTGGACTTCGCGATTATGGTCGTCGCGCTCGGTACGTATGTCCCGCCGTTCCAACGCCGCCGCCTCATATCCTAAGTGTATCATCGGCTCGCGGTCTATGCCCCTGTCCCTGTATGAGCGGTGGTCGATACGCTCCTCAAGCCCCAACCGCTCAAACATGCGATTATTAACATCAGCCCAACCCTCACGCCACTCCAAAAACAAGCGGTTCTCATTCCACTCGGTATTTTTCTTACCGAACCCGTCAGGCGTAACGTGGTGCGTAGTCAACATAATATGCGCGTGCGGATTGCCCTTTCCCGTGTCATGTATGGAAAAATCCGCAATCATACCCCTGTCAACGAAGCTCTCCTGTATGTATTCGCACAAAACCTCAATCTGCTCCCGCAACTCAAATTCCCGTTGCAGTCCAACAACAAATTCCCGCGCTAACTGCGCGTCTTTGCGCTTTTCGGCTCTTTCGACAGCGTTCCAAAGGGTTTCACGGTCTTGGTATTCTTTAGGCGCGTTGTCGGGTAACATTATTTCGCTGTACGCAACACCGCCCTTTCGGGTATAGTCATGTGTTATTTTGTCTCCTTCGGCATACAGTTTTTCGCCCGACTGATAGGACGCATGAGCCACGGAGTGGAGTTTTTCTCCCGCACGGTACGCCGCCGCACCCACAGTCGAGCGTCCCGAGCTTCGCCCGATAATGTTGCCGTCAAAATAATAAATCGGCAACGGAGCTTACACTCCGATGAAAATTTCTATTTGCATATTATGATAAAGATTGAAAAGCCTTGAACCGTAGCGGTCTTTCGGATTATACCACTTTCGGTACGCTAGTAAGGATCTTGTTGTTGGGTGCCAAAGCGCTGGTTAGGGGGGGGCGAACGGGCAAATGTAAAAACCATCCATTGATATGGCGGTAATTACAGTATCTGAATAACTAAAAGTGCTACGGGCAGGATTTGAACCTGCGAACCCCTGCGGGAAAGGATATCCCATCCACGGAGGCCAGACATGCCGGTCAAACGTTGATCTTGAGTCCTTCACCTTTGACCTGGCTTGGTTACCGTAGCTCACACTGTAGTGTAAAAGGTTCAGATTCTGGCTTATTAATCCTTTGTCGACATTGGGGGCTGTTCAGAAACCACATGGCATCTATCTTTAAGCAACGGTATCATTCTGTGCGGGTAGAAAGATCGAGGAAACAAAAATAAACTCCAAAACAAATAATTTTACAAATAGAAGTCATCCAGATCTCAGAGGATGTTAAATGAGTACAATTGTTATCTATTCAAGTCACCGTGGTAACACCGAAAAAGTAGCTCAGACAATAGCCTTGGGCCTCAACTGTCCCGCTGTGAAATTAACTGAAAACTTTGATGCCCAAACCCTGCCTTTTGAGGGTTGTCGTTTGGTTTTTTTGGGTACCGGCATCAGAGGTGGTGAACCCTACATCGAACTGCAGAATTACCTTAAAACCGCCGAATTCAAAGTTGGGATGCGGTTTGTGCTTTTTATGACATGGGCTGGCGGCGGCGCAAGCAACAAGCTGGCGTATGAGTGTGTTAAACATTTGCTTGAGGCAAGGGGTCAGAGGCTTGAGGACGACTCTTTTATTTGCTTGGGACAAACGTTCGGGTTCACCCGTAGAGGCAGACCAAACGCGGGTGATTTAGCCCAAGCCAAAGAATGGGCACAAAAACTGCAATCCATACTGTAATGCTGTTTCGGCAATTTGAGTGTTTCAGTAAAAGGCAAAAAGGTACATCAAACTTTATTCACGGCGGAACTATACTTTGTCGGCCTTCTTGGCGGATAGTCAGTAAAGTATGGTTCTCAATTTAGCATTAACTGCTCAAAGCACTTGCGGAACTACTGATTTGATAACAACATTTATATGCAAGGTGCGTAGCATGTGTTTGTGCTCTTAGAAAAGTTTGGATTCCTTTTTCGACGTCGGACCGCCCAGCGTCGGAGGAAATGTAAGATGGAAAATACATCACCGCATAAACATTACAGTAATTATTACAATTTTATACTAAATTTATGGGAGAATTAAAAATTTGACAACCACTCAAAAAATCCAAAAAGATGATGTTCATAACGTCCTCAAAACCTTCTTTGCAGAAAAGGGTTTAGTCCGACAGCACCTTGACAGTTACAACGAATTTATAGACCACGGTCTCCAAGAAGTCGTGGATGAAGTTGGCGAAATCCCTATCGAAGTGCCTGAAAACCCCTATAAAGTTAAACTTGGGCAAATCTGGGTAATCGACCCACAGAGTCGTATCACCGGTCCATACGCAACCGAAGTAGACGGAACAAAACATGAAATCTACCCTATGGAAGCACGCCTTAGAAACTTGGCGTATTCTGCGCCCATCGCACTTGAGATGACCCCCGTCATTGATGGTAGAGAGCAAGATACTGAACTGGTCTACATCGGCAACATCCCTGTAATGCTTAAGAGTAAACTTTGCTTTTTGAGCCAACTTAGCCGTGAAGAACTCATAGCCGCCGGAGAAGATCCCGACGACCCCGGAGGGTACTTTGTCGTTAACGGTTCGGAACGTGTCATCGTTGCCATGGAAGATTTGGCACCTAACCGCGTTATCGTCGATGTCGACGAGAAAGGAACCAGCCCTGTTTATCAAGCAAAAATCTTCTCCACAACTGTGGGTTTCCGCGCAAGAATCGAGCTTAAACTGAAGTCAGACGACGCAATCTACGTTACCATGCCCGGTGTCCCAACAGAAATTCCCTTCGTCGTCATCATGCGCGCCCTCAGCATAGAGAAAGACAAAGATATTGCCGAAGCCGTTAGCCTCGATAGCGATATCCAAACTCAACTCGGCGCATCATTTGAAAAAGCAATCGGCGTAGACACACCTCAAGACGCTATTCTGTTCATCGGTAACCGCGTCGCCCACGGACAAGTCGAAGAATATCGCCTCCAGAAAGCCGAAACAGCCCTCGACAAAAATTTCCTTCCTCACTTGGGCCGAAGCGACAAAAACCGCAAAGAAAAAGCCATTTTCCTCGGAGAGATGGCATACCGCGTTATCCAACTTAAAACCGGAAGACGCACCCCCGACGACAAAGACCACTTCAAAAACAAACGTCTCCGTCTCGGTGGGCCACTTCTTGCCGACCTCTTCCGTGTCTCCTTCCGCAACCTCACCCGCGACATCAAGTACCAGCTTGAGCGTATCGGCGTTAAAGGCCCGATCATAACCGTCTCAGTCGCCGTGCGACCCGGTATCATCACCGAACGTTTCCAGCATGCACTGGCAACAGGCAACTGGGGCAGAGGCAGAGTCGGTATCACACAACTCCTCGATCGAACCAACTACATCTCCACCCTTAGCCACCTACGGCGGCTTCAATCGCCGTTAAGCAGAAGCCAGCCTAACTTCGAAGCCCGAGACTTACACCCCACCCACTGGGGACGACTATGTCCCAACGAGACACCTGAAGGCTCAAACTGCGGGCTCGTAAAAAACCTCGCCCTATCAGCATCTATCGCTGTAGGCGTTAATCCTGACCGCATAAAACAACTACTCTTCGAAATGGGGACCGTCCCAGCATACGAAGCAACCAACGAACTCCGTGTCGGAGGCGCCAAAGTTTTCGTGGACGGAAACATAATCGGCTACTGTAGTAACCCCCCGGAAATGGTGCAAAGATTCCGCCAGAAACGACGTTCCGGAGAAATCTCAACAGAAGTCAACGTAACCCACTTCTCTAAACCACAAACCGAAACCGAAGAAGTCCATGCTAACTGTGACGAAGGAAGGGTCCGCCGGCCGCTCATCATCGTGGAAAACGGACAGCCTAAACTACAGAGCAAACACTTCGAAAAAATCGGCTTAGGTGAATGGACCTGGGAAGACCTCGTTAAAAATGGCTTAGTCGAATATCTCGATGCCGAAGAAGAAGAAAACGCCTTCATTGCACTAAGCTACGATGCTATCGGACCCAAAACTACCCACGTTGAAATCGCCACCTACACCATCCTTGGTATCTGTGCCTCAACCATTCCCTACCCCGAACACAACCAGTCACCACGAAACTCATACCAAGCCGCTATGGCTAAACAGGCATTAGGCGTTTACGGAACAAACTTCCACCACCGCGTCGACAGCCGTAGCCACATCCTGCACTATCCACAAGTTCCGCTTGTTCAAACCGAGAACATGGATGTCATGGGCTACAAACAACGTCCCACAGGACAGAATTGCGTTGTCGCAGTGTTAAGCTTTGAAGGCTACAATATGGAAGACGCCATCATATTCAACAAAGCATCCATCGAACGCGGACTCGCACGTAGCACCTTCTATCGTATCTACGAAGCAGAATGCCGCCAGTATCTAGGAGGCTTAAAAGACAAATTCACTGTCCCTGAAGCAGGTACCCGCGGCTACAGAGGGGAACAATACTATCGGCTACTTGAACCCGACGGAATCATCAGCCTCGAATCACAAGTGGTCGGTGGAGACGTTTTAATCGGTAGAATCAGTCCACCCCGTTTCCTCGAAGAATACAAGGAATTCGAAGTCAAAGGTCCAAGCATGCGCGACACCTCAGTCGACATGCGGCCATCCGAAACAGGTATAGTCGATGGTATATTCATCACTGAAAGCGGCGAAGGTAGTCAGCTTGTCAAAGTCCGTGTCCGCGACCAGCGTATCCCAGAACTCGGAGATAAATTTGCCTCACGACATGGACAGAAAGGTGTTATTGGTTTAATCGTTCCCCAAGAAGATTTACCCTTTACCGAAGACGGAATTGTTCCCGATCTCATAATCAATCCGCATGCTATCCCCAGTCGTATGACCCTGGGCCAATTCATTGAATCACTTTCAGGTAAATCCGCCGCCGCCAGAGGCAAACCCGGCGATGGTACACCCTTCAGCAACGAAGGTCCTGATGAAGTACGTAAAAACCTAGTCAAGCTTGGCTTCAGCCATACCGGTAGCGAGGTCTTCTATAACGGTACCAGCGGCGAAAAATTCGTCGCCGACGTATTCGTTGGTATTGTCTATTACCAAAAACTGCATCACATGGTTGCTGATAAAATTCACGCACGCGCCCGGGGTCAAGTCCAGATGCTTACCCGTCAACCAACTGAAGGTCGCGCTCGGGGTGGTGGTCTGCGTTTCGGAGAGATGGAGCGCGACTGTCTCATCGGTCACGGTGCTGCTATGCTGTTGCGTGATAGGTTGCTGGAAGAATCCGACAAGTATACCCTCTACATCTGCGAAAACTGTGGGCAAATCGCCTATTTTGACATGAAACAGAGGCGTTATGTCTGTAAAATCTGCGACGAAAAAGCCAAGATTGCCCCCGTAATCGTTTCATATGCTTTTAAGCTTCTTTTGCAGGAGCTTCAAAGCCTATGTATCACCCCCAAACTTAGACTAAAGGAGAAGGCTTAACATGGCACAAACAGAAGAATTGATCCATAAAGTAGTAGACGAAATCTCATTTGGGCTTATCTCGCCCAAAGATCTCAGAAAACAATCTGTTGTCGAAATTCAAACCCCCGATACCTACGACGAAGACGGTGCACCAATCACCGCCGGCTTAATGGACGGCCGGCTTGGAACCCTTGAACCCCGCCAACGTTGTAAAACCTGTGGCAACACCGCCATCCGTTGCCCCGGACATTTCGGTCACATCGAACTCGCCGTTCCTATTGTGCACATCGAATTCACTAAAATCATCTTTGATATGCTCAAATCCACCTGCCGCACCTGCGGGCGCATCCTCCTAAGCGAAGACTCATCCAAAAAAGCCCGCCAGCGTATCGAGCGTTTCAATGAACTCTTAGGAACTATCCCCGACGAAGTTTACAAAGAAATAATGACCGACATCAAAGCCAAGCAATGCCCATACTGTGCTGCAACCCAGTACAAAATCACCTTTGAAAAGCCAACTAAATTTATCGAGCAGACCGAGTTAGGTTCCGAACCCCTCACCCCCAGTATGATTCGAGAAAGGCTTGAACGCGTCAGCGACGAAGACCTTGAAATCTTGGGATTCAACCCTAAAGTCGCCCGTCCTGAATGGATGGTTCTCCAAGTTCTGCCGGTTCCACCGGTGTATGTACGTCCATCAATCACTTTGGAGTCCGGTATCCGTAGTGAAGACGACTTAACCCACAAACTCGTCGATATTATACGTATCAACCAGCGGTTGAAGGAAAACATGGAGGCAGGCGCCCCAACCCTTATCATACAAGACCTCAGCGAATTGTTGCAGTACCACGTTACCACTTACTTCAACAACGAAGCCTCAGGCATTCCACCCGCACGCCATCGTAGCGGCAGAGCACTTAAAACTCTCAGTCAACGCCTCAAAGGTAAAGAAGGCCGTTTCCGAAGCAACCTCTCCGGTAAACGTGTTGACTTCTCAGCGCGTACAGTCATTTCACCAGACCCCAACCTCGACATAAATGAAGTCGGTGTTCCAAAAGACGTTGCCATGAGGCTCAGTGTTCCAGAGAAAGTTACCGCTTGGAACATCGAAGAAATGAAAAAACTCGTTATAAATGGCCCTGAGCAATATCCAGGCGCACTCTATATCATACGTCCCGACGGTAAACGTATCCGCCTTGAATTCGTCGTGGACCGCACAAAAATCGCCGAAGCTGTCGAATTAGGTTTCATCGTAGAGCGTCACCTCAAAAACGGCGATATAGCAATCTTTAACCGGCAACCCTCACTCCACCGCATGTCCAT
Source organism: Candidatus Bathycorpusculum termitum (assembly GCA_031254875.1). Taxonomy (GTDB): domain Archaea; phylum Thermoproteota; class Bathyarchaeia; order Bathyarchaeales; family Bathycorpusculaceae; genus Bathycorpusculum; species Bathycorpusculum termitum. The sequence goes on along the minus strand of JAIRTW010000031.1, from coordinate 38,059 downwards.
AATGGCCCACTACGCCCGAGTCCTCCCATACAAAACCTTCAGGATGCATCTCTGTGTCTGCCCACCATACAACGCAGACTTTGACGGCGACGAAATGAACCTCCACGTTCCCCAAAGCGAGGAAGCCCGAACCGAATCACTTCTACTCATGCAGGTACAAGACCAGATTCTCTCCCCCCGATTCGGTGGACCAATCATCGGCGCCATCAGAGACTTTATCACAAGTGCCTACTACTTTACCAAAAAAGGGAACTACCTAACCCGCGGACAACTCGACCGTCTCTTAACCACTACCAACTACCAAGGCGAACTGCCCAAACCCGAAATCACCGAACCCCAACTCCTCTGGTCAGGCAAACAAATCTTCAGCCTATTCCTGCCAAAAACTCTCAACTATGTGCTCAAAGCCAACATCTGTCAAGGCTGTACAAAATGCGAAGAGGAAGACTGCAAAAACGACGCTTACGTCGTCGTCAAAAATGGACAACTTGTCTCCGGTATCATCGATCGCCGTAGTATCGGTTCCGAACAGTCTGAGAGTCTGCTCCACAGAATCATCAAAGACTATGGAACACAAGCAGGAAGAGAGTTCCTCAACAACATTACCCACATGCTTAAACTCTTCATCTCCATGAGAGGCTTCAGCTACACCTACGACCAACTCGTTCTCTCACCCCGCGCACGAAGCCGCATGGCAAAAACTATGGAACGCACCCAAAAGAAAATCGACGAGCACATCACCAACTACCAAAATGGTGTTCTCCCCCGTCTTCCTGGTCAAACTCTCGAAGAATCATTCGAAATCTATGTCATGCATGAACTCTCAATCGCTCGAGACGAATCAGGAAAGATTGCAGACGACGACTTTACCCTAGAAAACGCAGGTATCGTCATGACCCGCACTGGCGCAAGAGGCAGTAGCCTCAACATCGGCCAGATGGCCGCTTGTGTCGGTCAGCAGTCAGTCAGAGGCAAACGTATCTTAAGAGGTTATGCCGGACGTGCCCTGCCGCACTTTATACCCAATGACCCCCGCCCAAGAGCAAGAGGTTTTGTCTATAACAGTTACCAAACAGGTCTCGATGCAATCGAGTTCTTCTTCCATGCTATGGGTGGTAGGGAAGGTCTAGTCGACACAGCCGTCCGAACACAGCAAAGTGGTTACATGCAACGCAGACTCATCAACGCCTTAGAGCACATCCGACTCGAATACGACAGCACCGTCCGCGACAGCGCAGGGGACATAATCCAGTTCCGTTATGGTGAGGACGGTGTGGACCCCGCTAAGAGCGATCACGGTAAGGCTGTAAACGTCAGCCGCTTAATCGAGCAGGTAAAACTCGGTGAAGGAAAAGGTGGTGAACCAGCCTCAGCTGAATTCATCAAGAAACAGCTCAAAAGCGTTGAAGACCAAATTACCCCGATACTGCTTAACCAGCTTAAACAAAACTTTGCCAAAAATAAACTCACTACCAAAGGCGTGGAGAAAGCTGTAACTGCCACTGCCCAACAGTACAAACGTGCCTTGATGGAGCCAGGCGAAGCTGTTGGTATTGTCGCGGCACAATCCATCGGTGAACCCGGTACACAGATGACACTTAGAACCTTCCACTATGCAGGTGTCAAAGAACAAAACGTCACCTTAGGTCTGCCGCGACTCATAGAAATCGTTGACGCCCGCAGAATACCTTCCACACCAATCATGACCATCTACCTTATCGGTAACCATGCTAAAAGCAAAGAAGCCGCTGTTGAAGTCGCACGTAATATCATCTACACCTCAGTTGAAAACTTGGCTTCCGCAATCTATGAGGATCCCGTCCGCGAAGAAATTATCATCGAACTCAACAAGCAGATGATGGACGACCGCAACATCAGCATGGACGAACTCAAAGCGAAACTAGAGCTCCAAAATGCCACTGTAACCATCACTGATCTCACCGTTGAAATCAAACCCAAAAAAGTTGAACAAATCAAACGTATGCTTACCAAAGTGCCCGGTTTCCAAGTTAAAGGTGTCCCCGATATCAAACGTGTCCTAGTCACTGAAGAAAGCGGCGAGTGGGTCATCCGTACTGACGGCTCAAACCTTAGCAAAGTGTTAGAAGTTGAAGGTGTTGATACTTCGCGTACAATCACTAACAACATTCACGAAATCGCCAAAACATTGGGTGTCGAAGCATCCCGAAATGCATTGGTTAACGAAGCCAAAGGCGTTTTGGAAGACCAAGGCTTAGACGTCGATATTCGTCATGTTATGCTCGTTGCAGATATGATGACTACCACAGGCGATGTACAGCAGATCGGTAGACACGGTATCAGTGGTAAAAAAGCCAGTGTGCTTGCCCGCGCCGCATTCGAAATCACTGTTCCCAACATCGTTGAAGCAGCTGTTAAAGGTGAAAGTGATCCTTTAGCTGGTGTGACAGAAAACGTTATAGTTGGGCAGTCCATACCAATCGGCACAGGCTTAGTTGAACTCTACATGTCAACTTTCGAATGTCAAAATAAAGATGGAGGAAAAACAGAAGCATGATAGACATAGATAAAGCGTTAACATCAGTAGTGAAAACCGGTAAAGTATCCTTCGGATCCAACACGGCATTGCAAAACGCCAAAACCGGCAAAGCGAAACTGATTGTTTTAGCCGCAAACTGTCCAAAAGACATAAAAGAACAGATCGAATACTATGGAGAAATCTCTAAAATCCCCGTGATAACCTATAAAGGTGGCTCAATGGACCTCGCTGAAGTCTGCAACAAACTCTTCATTATCTCCGCGATGAGCATACGCGAAACAGGGGACAGCGACATTCTAAAATTAATCGAACAGTAAAAAATAAAAAATGGAGGAGAAAAAATCACAACTGGCATAAAAATCACCTGCGACGAAATGCGATACATCGCTCTCTTTGAAAGTATCAGCGGCGCTAGTGTAAAAGACTGTATCATAGACGAAGAACAAGAACGTGCAATCTTCATTGTCAACCAAGGCCAAGTCGGTGTCGCCATAGGCAAAGGTGGACGCAATATCCACACCCTTGAACGCATGACCGGCAAAAAACACGAAATCATCGAATACAGCGAAGATCCTGCAACATTTATGAAAAACGCCTTAAAGCCTGCAGCAGTCCGCGAAATCCGCGTCAGTGAACGTACCGACGGCAAAAAGATGGCAGTCATCACAGTCAACCCTAAAGACAAGGGCGTCGCAATAGGTAAAAACGGCAAAAATGCTGAACGTCTACGCTTTTTAGCGAAACGTTACTTTGACATTCAGAACGTGAGCATCACCTAAGCCAAGACCGTAAACCCGGCTGGCTAGGTGACGAAACGTTGCTGAAGAAGTTCATAGTGATGAGCATGTTCTGCACCTACGTTTATTGACATACTCAATGTCCGTAGGATATTTGTTGCTGAATTTACTGGCAACAAATTTTTGAGAGTATTGCAAAAAGGATTGTGAGCTGTTTTAGTCCTTTGTACTTGTGATAGTTATGGAATGTTCCAAGTGTGGTAGCCAGCGTTGCGTAAAGGCAGGTTTTAATCACAATAGACAACGCTGCAAATGCAAGGACTGCAAACGTCAGTTCACACAAACAAAGGATAAAAACGCCACCAAACGCGCCTTTGCCCTCTATCTCTACGTTGTTGGTTTATCCGTGAATGCCATTGGTTGCATGCTCAAAGTCGAATCCTCCACCATACTGTATTGGGTGAAGAATTTTGCTCTAAAAACCTATGAAAAGCCCATCCCGCAAGGCGAGGTCATTATTGAGCTTGATGAGATGTGGTACTTTTTACGCTCAAAAAAACAAAGTCTGGGTGTGGAAGGCATGCTGTCGAACTACCGGTGGACTTGTGGTTTGGGAATGTGGAAGCTGAAGTGCTCAAACGCTAAAGAAAATGCTTGATAGGTTGTTGCAGTTGGTGGTTGGGTTTTCTTTGCTGATAATTGGGGGGCTTATGTGGAGTTGATTTTTGTCTGGGTTGTTGGTTTTAGATTAAGGCTCAGATGTGTGGGGTGGGGCGGAGTAATTTTTGGCAGCGGTATTGGTGTGGGTGGTTTCGTTGGAAGACTTGTATGGTTTCGTGTAGTTTGTGTATGATTGATTTGTCGGTTTTTCTGTTTGCTCGTTTTCATGTCAACGGCTCGCGAGAGGAAATCTGGAACCTTGTTCATAATCCTTTTTGAAATACTCTCAAATTTTTGTTACCCGCTCTTAATAGTGGGCTGATGATATAGTTTGAAATTTTATTGTTGACGTTGGGTCGAACTGTTTTCTATATCTCTTCGTTCCAGTGTTGCCTGTCTATCGTTGCAGAAAGATCTTTAGGTGTCTGCTCAAAGAGGTTGATTTGTTGTTCGGGTTCTTTTTGGATGCGGTTTAGATAGATCGCGCTTCGTAGACCACTACACAGTCTGCTTTGATCTGCATAGCTAAATCGTGGCCTTCGACGATTTTCCGCAGTCCGCCCAAGCATTCCCTGGATACGTTTCCTTTTATGTTGATGTGGTATCCTTGATAAGCCGGGTACATCGCTTTTTGAGGAATTAATGTGATGACGTTTCCGTCTAATCCCGGACAACTATCTATTATTTCTCTAAGCAAGATGGCAATTTCAGCGAACTTCATAACGGCTACTCCCCATGGTAGAGAAATAAAAACTTTTAGCTTAAAAAATCCATATGTCCATAACCAGCATACCCTCTCGTGTTGTTGAGTACGTTGGCATTAACTTTTATGTTCCGTTGTAGCGGGCAGATGTGAAAAAGGCTCACTGGAACATGTATTGATGTTGATGAACCGCTGTCATCTTATCTGGTCTCTACGGTGCATGTTTTTGTGTCTGCTCTACCGAAGGGTTGTATTCCCGGCTGATTGTTTTTGCATGTAGGTGTCAAATTGTTTAATAAGCCGTTTTTTCCATAATCTGAGTTCCAAACAGAGGCGTAGCTTAGTGTTAATTCGAGAACTTATCGTTGAAAATTTTATGAGTTACGAATACGCCCGAGTGCCCTTCAAGCAGGGTGTTAACGTAATTGGTGGTCCCAACGGCGCAGGAAAATCCTCTCTTTTGCTTGCCATCAGCGTAGGATTGGGGCAGACCAGCACAGAGCGTAGCCGTAAACTCAGCGATCTCATTCGCTGGGGACAAGACCAAGCCCGTGTCACCCTTATCTTAGATAACACAAAACAAGGTAGCAGACGCCCCGAACCCAAATACAACAAAGATCAGCTTTTTCTAACGCGGATTCTGCGCCGGGACGGCAAATACTGGTTTGAACTCGAAAACCATGTTGCATCAAAACAAGATGTGGAACGGTTTTTGGGCAAATTCGGAGTGGACCCTGACAACATGCTCATCATCATGCACCAGAACATGGTGGAACAGTTTAGCGTGCTAAGTAACATAGACAAACTCCGTATGGTTGAAGAAGCCGTGGGCTTGGAGTCTTTTCGTGAAAACGTGGTAGCGGCCAAAACCAAGCTTACTCGTATCCTAACACAGGAAGAATCCGTGGGCAAACTACTCGAGCAGGCTGAACAGACCCTCAACTACTGGCGTGAACAATACGAGAAATTCCAAGAAAAAAAGCAACTTCAGCTCAAAAGGCGATTTTTGGATCGCGAACTGGTTTGGGCTGAAGTTGAACGTCGAGAAGGCATTGTGAAGGGGTTACAGGCTAATTTTAACCGTACTCAGCAGACGCTGGGCAAAATTGAAGATGAACGCCACGCGCTCATCGGCGAAATGGATGGGCAGCGTGTCGAGCAACAGACGCTTAAAGATGAACTCAAACTCATGTTTGAGGAGCGCCTTGGTTTGGAACGTAAAGCCGCCCAAAACCAATCCCAGCTTTCCCTTGCGGAACAGCTACTCTTTGAAGCAGAACACCTCGAATCAATCACAGACATTAGCCAATTCAAGCTCCTGCGTCCTGAGAGCCTCAGAGAAATGCTTGAGATATCCCAGCAACAGATAGAGAAAGCAACCAAACAAATCGCCGCCAACAAAACCGTAATGCAACGCCTCGAAGAGTCCACTAACAAAATCACCGTCGGGGCGTTTGACAAACGTATCGCCCTTGCCCTTTTGGATTTCAAACGAGAACGTGCCGCTAAAGAACAGGAAACCACCGAGAAATCCCTCAAAGAAGCTCAAGAAAACCTCAATAGCGCCCTCGCCAAAGCGCAGACAACAGGCGAACGCATTGCCGTAGTAAAATCTGCAAACGAAATCCAAGCGGAAATGGGATTAACCGACGGCCATCTAGTTGCGCTCTCAGGGGTCTCAGAGGAGATTGAGCGGCAATACGAATCCTACTCAAAACTCTACTTTGAACTTAAAGAGAAGGTGCGGCTTGTTGCTGAAAACCGTGAGAAAACGCTTGAAGAAGTCAAGATTCGCATGGCTGCTTGGCGCTCTGTTATGGAGCAACTACTCGACCGCGTCAATTTAGAGTACCAGCGCATAATGAGCCAAACTTTGGCGACCGGTGAAGTTCAACTGTCCAACGTTCAGGACATAACAGTTGCCGGTTTAGACATCTATGTGGGTTTCAAAGGTAGCCGGCCTGTTGCACTCGATGCTTACACGCAAAGCGGCGGCGAACGCACAACTGCTACTATGGGGTTTTTGTTGGCATTACAGCAACATGTTCGCTCGCCTTTTCGTGCTGTAGACGAATATGATATCCACATGGATCCAAAAAACCGTGAAATGATAGCCAAGGTGTTGGTTGCCATGATAAAAGATGCCACCTCCCAGTACGTTGTCATTACGCCTAGTCAAATTACTTTTGTCCAGCAGGACGCCAATGTCATTACTGTCCAGAGTCTTGAAGGAAAATCTCTTGTGCGGGAGGTTGTCAAGTGATCGCTGGTAAACACGACAAGAAGCTGGGTCGAGAGAACCTTGAGCGTATTATCGAAATGTGCGTTGCCATCGAAAACAAACAAGTAGATCCCTTTACCCTAAATGTGGACGACATTATTGTTGTAGTAAAGCAATATTTTCCTCATTGGAAACATCCCAATGAGCTTGAACTTGACGCTGAAGCGCTTCATCACCTTGCTTCCGTTATCAAAATTCAAAGCGAATGGGTTAAACAACGTTCCACTTCCCTCTATACAGATCCGTTTCTTTTGGAGGAGAAAATCCGCCAGACTTCAAAAGAGGGCATGATTAGAGTTTTTACCTCTGTTTGGACGCCGTTGGTTGAATTCGAGCAACTAAATCTCCATAATCTTGCACAGGGGTTGCTTTATTGGGATGCATTGGAGCCTCTTGGGACGCGCTGGCGGGACATAGATGTTGATGCGGTTGAAATCGGCTCGGTGAGCCGTGCCGAGATGGTTAAGCAACAGGTGCTAAGCGACAAGGAATTTGGCGAAGAACTCGAATGCTACTGGCAGGAACTCAAACTCAGAGTCAAAGAAAAAGGCACAGACGGAAAAATTGATTACTGGGATTTCATCGGAACCGACACCTACCCAGAGACTGTGCAACGGGCGTTTCTTACAAGCTTTCTGGTTACTTATGGTTATGCCACCTTGGAAATTGATCGGCTAGAGGAAACGGTGTTTATAATTCCCTACGAGGTGCCCCATGAGGCGGCTTTGACGGTTCAATCAGCCTCTGTCCCAATTGCAGTGTCCTGTGAGGATTGGCAGAAATGGAAAGAAGGTAGACCGCTATGAGTGCAAGAAAAAAAGGTCTCTATGCAGGTAAAGTCAAGAAAATTGCCCAGATGCTCTTCTACAAGCGCCATGCCAAACCCGGTGTGAAGGGTTGGGAGTTGCATAAGGCGCTGGGTAGTGATTACCCAAAAGTACTCGATGTCTTGGATGATTACCTAGCGCCGATGGATATGGAGGTTAAAACCGTTTTCGAGGAAGAGAAAATCTCTGAGAAACCCACCCTTGAGGAGCTGGATAAAGCCCGCTTCTTTGTGGTATTACGCGATGTTGCCACTAAAGATAAGTTGATGGGTTGGCGCATAGATGATCTCGCAGGTTTAGCCGTAACAATCAGCTACATCATCAGCAAAAAAGGGCAGACAAACCGTAAAGACGTTGAAAAACTGTTGGGTGAAAAGATACCCGGCTGGAAAGTGGGTTTAAACCTCGACCGCTATATCCGCCATGGCTACATCATGCAGGATGAGCGGGGCCAGCTGTTTTTGGATTGGCGGACACAAGCAGAGGTGGATCAAAAGAAACTCATCGAAATGCTGTTGTCGGCGGAGAAGCAGAAGACCGAAGCCGCAGAACCGCTACAGGAAGAACCAGCAGAAGAAAACCCCTTAGAAAAAGATTAGTCATGTGCAAATTCTGCTGGACTCTTTAAACCTGCCGGTGGATCTAAACATGTCTATCGATGGTCTCTGAGAGCAATAGAACCTTTTACTTTTACCCTACTCCTATCAATAGTTCAAAATCTCTTTCGGCTTGCAAGGATCCACACGCCTGTACCATAAATAGAACTCGCCAAACCTAAATACAGCTACCTGCATCGTCTATTAGTTGTGTGAATAACGAGCTTACAGTAACTATAAAAAATTTACAGCTAACACGGGCTCTTTTTTTGCGATACTTTAGGCAAGTTTTATACAGAGAAGCCGCCCTATACTGCAAGTATGGATGGCTCTGAGGAAGAAATCTACTCCATAATGTTCACGTCACTTAAGCATCCAGTCCGCCGCAAAATCCTGCGCATGTTAAACGATAAGCCCATGACGTTCATGGAGATTGCGGATCATATTGGTGTATCCAGCTCTAACTTGACTTACCATCTAGAAAACCTCGGCGAGCTCATCTACAAAATGGAAAACGGTAGATACAAACTTTCCTCGTTTGGCAGAGCAACGGTTAGTGCCATGAAGGGTGTGGAGGAAACACCTGAAATTGAACCTAAACGCCGCATAAAACTATCGTTTAGATGGAAAACTATCTTTGCAGTGTTGCTGGCTACAGTTATCCTGCTCTCCGCCTTCACAGCTGTCCAGTTCAACACTTTAAATCAGCTTTCAGTTGCCCAATCCAGACTTGAAGCCCAAAACCAGCAGTTACTCTCATGGGGTGTAAATACAAATAAAGTCGCTGGTCTGTTGCAGGATGTCGCACAAATTGACACTTCAAAATATACGGTTAAACTTTTGGATAATATACTACAGTACCGTAGCGAAATAGACGTAATTGAGGAAATCCTCAAGTACTCCCTTTCCAGCGGCCAAAGTACTATTGATGCTGAATTTCGTTTTCGCGATAATCACTTTTTCCTCTATGAACTCAGGCTAAAATACGACTCACAACTTTACACAAAAAAACAGGCGGACGGCATTGGTATCCTGCAGACCGCCAAAAACACACTGGAAGCCTACAAAACTTACTCCGGTGATGAATACATAGATGAAATGGGCCTCCTCCTTGACACTGTTAATCAAACAGAGAATATAGTTGTGACATCAGGCAACCTGAAACTTCAAATCACTCTCAAAGGCGAAATCGCAGAGTTTTTCTGGCTGTACACCGAAAATGACATAAACTTTAATGCTAAATGCCTCCGTATGGTCTTCCAAGACCGCGTCTTATTAACGCTTATGGACGGCTATTTCTTTTTCACCGTTGGCAGTACTGATCTAAATCTCAACGAACAGCAAGCAGTTGTTGCCGCTAGAGACTATATCAAAACTCTCACATGGTTTATCGATGGAGAACAGACAAGCGGTTTTAGCTCGAAGGGTGACCCTGTCTACATTGAGCTTTTCCCGCATCCCCGCGGAGACTCTTTAGCGCTAGTTCCATACTGGTATGTGGAGTTGCCCCTTGACAAAACCTATCCAGGTGGCATAAATCGAGTTGCTGTTGGTATCTTTGCAGACAACGGTGAAGCGGCTGATGTACAGATGTTAAGCGGCTAACACGGCAACATAGCAGTTTAGGGAATTCTCATCAACAAAAACCGTTAGTTGCATCTTAGAATCCTCCAATATATCCATAAACTTGCTAAGGGTAAACGCCTTCTTTAACCCCGTCACAATCACTCTACCGTTTGTTTCCACAACCCTTCTGAGTTCCGCTATGGTATCTGCGGGTTTAGGCATATTCTGTAGCATCGTGAAAGCGAACACCGCTCCAAAAAAGTTCTCTCTAAACGGTAGATGGTCCGCGTCGGCTTGCACCAAAAAAACATTCCCGAACTGTTCTGCCCGCTCTTTTGCTTTGAGCAAAAGCCCATGTGAGACATCCATACCCACAACAACTGCTGTCTGCGTTGTTGCATAAGAAAAAAACAAACCTGAACCACACCCTACATCCAAAACCCCCAAACCTTTCACGTCAACATTTTCGAGAGCTTTTTGATATTTCCTGTTCTGCTCCTCAAAGTAACGTTCATCATACATTTCGGCTGTTATGTTGTAGCGCTTCATTATGTTACGCTTAGCTTTCCAAGCGGTCAACTGTGTTTCACTCAAGAAATCTTATGTACCCAAGCCCTGACTAAAATACATTGGCGGAAAAACACTTTGCACCAAAATAATAAACTTGCAATGCTAAAAGAACCCACATTAGCAGAAGCCGTTATCTTGATCGAACGCGCGTTTGCCCAGCGGCGCACGCTTCTTGTCGCGGGTAACTGTCATGTGTACTATGACGGAAGAGCCAGTTCAACGTTAGAAAAAGGCGAACGCCTCCTTATCGTCAAATCAGATGGCTCCCTGCTTATCCATCGTCCAACCGGGTATGAGCCTGTTAACTGGCAACCCGCCGGCGGTGTCTTTCATGTCGAGGTTAAAGATAACAAACTCGAAATACAAGGCATCCGCAGCAAACCCCGTGAGAGCGTAAAAGTAACATTCGATGAAGTTTTGATGGTTTCAGCACTCAATCTCTTAGATGCTGGCGAGTTTCTGTTGCATGCAAGCGAAGACGACATGCACCGTGCCATACTTCTCAAACCCAGCCTGCTTGAAGAAGGCTTCAAACCCATCAGCTGGGAGAAACATATTGAACCCGGTTTTGTAGACATCTATGGCGAAGACAAAGACGGTAGGCTCGTTATTGTCGAAGTTAAACGCCGTGCAGCCTCCAAAGACGCTGCATTGCAACTCTCAAAATACATCGCCCCAATCAAAGCCAAAGTTAACCGTCCCGTCCGCGCAGTCCTCGTTGCACCAAGCCTCGCCAAGGACGTACAACGTCTGCTGTCCACATTAGGCTTAGAGTTTAAAGCGCTAGACCCAAAAGATTGTGCATCGGTGCTCAAAAAATCGGAGACGTCCAAACTGGAATCGTTCTTTGGCTCAGAATAGCAAACCCTTGGTTTTGATAACCTGCCACGTGTGGGGTTTGCCAATGTGCTTATGGGGCGATACTGTTGCAAGGCATCCATCATTGGTGTGAAATCTACATGTTTTAGATGCTTGACTTTGTTGTAGAACTACTGTTGCCGTAAAGCACAAAACGTCAAGAACGCCAGCAAAACACAAGGTTAAAGTTAATAAATGTAAACGCATTTTCTCTTTCTCTGCAGCCCAGTGGTGTAGTGGTCAAGCATAGGGGCCTCTGGAGCCCTTGACAAGAGTTCGAATCTCTTCTGGGCTACTACTAATAATATAATTACCCGGTGTAATTTCCGCACAATTTCTTGCCATAAATGCAGGTATTGAACGTGGTAATTTTGTATAAAAACGGGACCTGAACAGAATTCATATTGACAACAAATTTTCGGTAGAACAGTTTTATATCAAGTATGTGCTGATACACCAGGCGGTGAGTGTATTGGCGGATTTGAAAGGTTGCCCTTTTGGGCAGAATACAGCAAATGATTGTCAAAACTGTGATTACGGCGGCAAGAACCATTTTGACACAGCATCAGGACAATGTGTTAAACGTTAACGCATTGAATGCTACATTTTTGGTGAAGACTGTTTATTTTATCTCTTCTTCTTATCGATAGTTACTTTTGTTTGAGGTAGGAAAAACAAACCCAAACAACAAAACACTTCAACCCTGATGCTGGTTATGGCGTGGGGATTAAGAATGTTTATTAATTGTATACGGGGCTGTTATTACTCAATAATACTATCGAAGAACCTGTCAACTAAAATCCAAAAGAGGTAGTCATATCACATCTCATGAACCGCATACAAAAACGGGTTCAGCCGGCTTCAAAAAATACATGCCTGTAAATGATGCCCTCAAAAATTTCCTCGCTTCATACTCAAAATACTCCATTTTCATCCCAAAAATCGAGGTTGCAAGCCTGCATAACGCCGCAAACAGAATTCTTGCCCAAGACTGCACAAGCCCCATAGATATACCCCCATTTACCAAATCCGCTATGGACGGCTATGCCATAATAGCCGCCAACACCACAAACGCCTCCAAAAAACACCCCATTTCACTTGAAGTAGTGGGTACCGCAAGTGCCGGCGACAACACAACATACAAAATCCACTCTGGACAGGCCGTCGCCATAGCAACAGGCGCTAGAATACCCCCAGGTGCAGACGCCGTGGTGATGGTAGAAGACACTGACGCTGATAAAAAATCGGTAAAAATTTTCAAAGCGATGGAACCCGGCAGAAATGTCATCGTTAATGGTGAGGACATCAAAGCAGGGCAACTTCTTCTCACAAAAGGAACCTGGCTTAGACCCCAAGATATCGGCCTAATGGCCTCAATGGGCTTATCTTCAGTGAAAGTTTTCTGCAGACCAAAGGTGGCAGTATTTTCTACAGGCAACGAACTCGCCGAACCCGGCACCACACTGGCAACCAACGCAGTTCTCTACGACAGCAACCGCTACATGCTGTCTGGCATGATAAGCGAATGCGGCGGCGAAGCAATCGACCTAGGCATATGCAAAGACGACCCGACCAGTATACAAATTACACTAAAAAAAGCCCTGCAATACGACCTTGTCGTCATCTCTGGCGGCTCATCTGTGGGCGAAAAAGACTACGTCCCAAACATCATAGATCATACAAGCAAACCCGGCATCATAGTTCATGGTGTTGCCATGCGCCCCGGCTCCCCAACTGCACTGGGTATAGTTGATGGTAAACCCGTTATCTCAACCCCCGGTTACCCTGTGGCCTCCTTTTTTGCCTTCTATACGTTTGGCAGACCCATGCTTCTCACCATGCTTAACACCAAGGGGTTGCCCCAAGCAAGTATAGCCGCAAAGATGGCCTCAGGCATCAAATTACGTGAGGGTATGCGGGCGTTTATCCGAGTAAAACTCACAACAGCAACAAACCAAAAAGGCATTATTTGCTATATGGCTGAACCTGTGAGTGCGACGGCGGCAAGTTTGTTGTCAACCTTAACGGGCCCTGATGGTGTGGTAATAGTGGACGGCAAATCACGGCTTGTTAGAGGTCAGAAAGTTGAGGTTCTTTTGCTCAGAGCGGGGAGTGTTTAACCTGCAGTTTGATGGGGATGTTTTTTGTGGTGACAGCCCAAAACTAATAGACAACCTCAACCGTACACCCCGAAAGTTGCGAATCTCCATCACAGACCGATGCAATATGCACTGTGTTTACTGCATGCCAAAAGATGCTATCCCACTGTGTTCTAAAAGTGAAATTCTTTGCTACGAAGAAATCCAGCGGTTAGCCGCCATATTTGCGCGTCTAGGTGTTGAGAAGATACGGCTTACCGGCGGCGAGCCCTTAATTAGGCCAGCGGTTGAAAAACTAATCAGTGTGCTCTCAAAAATAGATGGTATCAAAACGCTGGGTATGACCACCAATGGGCTGTTGTTTAGCGAAAGGGCTGTTCAACTCAAAGCCGCAGGGCTTCAGAGTATAAACGTTAGTTTAGATACCCTCAAATCTGGCCGATTCAAATCGATAACCCGTATCGATGGGCTCTCACGTGTTCTGTCATCGTTGCAGACTGCGCGTGACGAGGGGTTTGAGGTAAAAATAAACACTGTGATCATCCGCGGGCAAAATGACGACGAAATTGTAGACTTTGCCAAGTTTGCATCAACTGAGGGTTATCCTATTCGTTTCATAGAGTTTATGCCGCTGGGGTCACATATTTGGAATATGTCTCTTGTGGTTACCAAAGAGGAAATGATGCAGCGTCTCAGTCAAAGCGGATTGAAGCTTCTGCCTCTAAACAACAGTTTATCTGACCCCGCTAGGCTCTACTCCATCAAGGACAGAGACGGGATCATTGGATTCATCCCGTCTATGAGTGAGCCTTTTTGTGGCACTTGTGATCGGCTTAGGTTAACTTCGAATGGCAAATTCTTAACCTGTCTTTTTGAAAGCCCCCGTAACGATATCAGGAAATTGTTGCGGACAGGTAAATCAGATGCGAAAATAGCTGAATATATCATAGCATGTTACAAAAAAAAGCCGCAGGGGTTGATAGGTTTGTTGGAGCATAAAAATCTGAGGTCAGGTTTGAATTTGATGAATACAATAGGCGGTTAACTATAGGTGTGAAATATGGCAGTTAACGAAAAAACGGTTATTTTGCGAATAAAACTGTTTGGCATATTCCGGGAGACGGCGGGAAGCAAAGAAGTCACCCTTATACTTGATGGTGCAGATATCACTGTCGGTAGCCTGAAACAGTGTCTTTTTGATTCCTACCCGGCTTTGAGGTCCCTAAATGCTCCTTTTGTTGTAGCTGTTAACCGAAAAGTCGTCGGTGATGTTGTTAGGGTAACACCCGCTGATGAAGTAGCCCTATTGCCGCTTGTGTCGGGAGGTTAATTATATGATTGCTATAGTCCAAGAATCCATCGATATATCTGCTGTGTTGCGGAGTGCCTCAAGCAATTCTGCAGGCGCAACTGTGCTGTTTTTGGGGACAGTAAGAGATCATGGCGATGAAGGGGTCGTGTCGGAAATGTACTATGAAGCCTATGAGGAAATGGCCGAAGAAGCCCTCAGGAAAATAGAGCAACAAGCTATCCAGTGCTGGAATCTGCGGGGGTTTATGGCCGTTCACCGCTTAGGGAACCTCAAGGTTGGCGAAGTCAGCGTTGCTATTGCCGCCTCATCGGAGCACCGTACAGAAGCGTTTGAAGCATGCCGATATGCCATCGATGCTATCAAGAAATCTGTACCGATTTGGAAGAAAGAAATATCAGCGGCGGGTTGTAGGTGGGTTGCGGGCGTAATGCTGGAGGATACTCAAGATGGGCATGTTTGATGTTGCAGACAAACCCGACACCTTGCGAACTGCCGTTGCACAGGCTACAGTTATTGTTAACCCTGAAACAATCCGGATGGTTAGGGATGGTAAATCTCCCAAAGGTGACATCGTGGAAGCGGCTCGGGTAGCTGCGACTATGGCTGCTAAGAAAACCTCTGATTTGATACCCTATTGCCATCCCATACCTCTTGATTACATTCACATCACTGTTACCCTAAACGAAGCCTCCATAGAAATTCAAGCGGTAGTAAAAACCATATGGAAAACCGGTGTTGAAGTGGAAGCGCTCACAGCTGTCTCAATTGCTGCTCTCACAGTTTATGACATGCTAAAACCCATCGACAAAACCCTCTGCATTGAATCTATAAAGTTGCTTAGTAAAACTGGCGGCATCAAAGGTGTCCAAGAACCTTACAGCCGGCAGCTAAAGGCGGCGGTTCTGGTTGTTAGTGACTCTGTATCGAGAGGTGAGCGGGAAGATAAATCTGGTAAGCTTGCCGTTGAAGTTCTGCAGAAATACGGTTTCACAGTGGATAGTTATGGATTTGTACCTGATGATGTTGGAAAAATTGAGGCTGAGTTTAAACGGTTCTGTGATGATTTAAAACTGGATTTGGTCGTTAGTTGCGGCGGAACCGGGATTGGACCTCGTGACGTAACCACAGAAGCCACTTTACGTGTTGTAGATAGAGAGATCGGGGGTGTCTCTGAGGCGCTTAGGGCTTATGGCCAGAGACGGACGCCGATGGCTATGCTTTCAAGGGGTGTGAGTGGTGTTAGGTGTCGCACAGTTATCGTGAATCTTCCAGGTAGTCCCAAAGCAGTTTCGGAGGGTCTGGCGGCGTTGTTTCCGGGAATACTGCATGTTTATGCGATGCTTGAGGGGCAGGGTCATTAGTCTGAGGTGCATTGGCGGCTTTTGTGGTTGGTTGTTTAACGTTTCTTTTTTTGGCAGATCACGGTTTGCTGTTTTTTGATTGGGTCGATATTTGGTTGGATTTGCTTTTCAAGAAATGTTTATATGGACTAACCAAACGATGTGACTATAAAATAACATCGAAAAAGCGGGTACCATATGCATAAGAAATTTTCCGCCATAGCCTTTACAGCAATCATAGCATCTGCTTCAATCACAGGCGGGCTAATCTACACCACCTATACCTCTAACCAGACCGCTGAACTACGCATATTCACCGCCGCCAGCCTAACCCATGTCATCGCCAACATGACCAAACAATTCGAACAAGCCAACAACTGTAAATTACTCATAAACTCAGGCTCCTCAGGGGCACTCTACACCCAAATCGCAGAAGGTTCACCCTGCGATATCTACATGTCTGCTGACAACAGATGGACCAACCAACTAAAAACTGACGGGTTTCTATACCAAAACACCGCTATAAATTTCGCCAGCAACAGCCTAGAAGTTATCTTAGCACCCGGAAACCCCGCAGGCATAACTTCGCTGGCAGATTTAGCTAAACCCGGCATAAAACTCGTCATAGCCGAACCCGCTGTTCCCGCAGGTAACTATGCAAACCAAACTCTCTGGAAAATTGATTCAACATGGGGTAACCCAAGCAGCCCCCAATACGACGCTTCCGGCGCCTATGTCAATTACAACGCCAGCGTCTATAGCAATGTTAGATCCTATGAATCTAACGTAGAAAATGTTGTTGGTCAAGTTTCGCTTTCAGGCACTACTGGTCTCTACGATGCAGGAATAGTGTATACTTCCGACGGTATTTATAGTAATTTAACCGATCAACAGATCAAATTTCTCAAAATACCCCCTGAAGTAAACCAAAAAGCCATGTATGGTATAGCTATTATAGAATTAACTAGTCAACCCGAACTCGCACAGAAATTTATGAATTTCTGGACATCTGACCAAGGTAAATCTCTGTTGATACACTATGGTTTTTGCATCTAAAAATGCATATATCTTCCATTTTCCAAATAAAGCGGTGTAGAGATTGATTCAAACAAGCTCTGACACAAATCAAAAAAAAGATGAATTAGACACACCCCCAAAAAAGCAAAATGTGCTTTTTTCGTTAATTGATAAAAGTTCTCTTATAATACTTGGGTTACTTGTTGTCACCTATTTTATTTTCATCGCTCTTCCCATAGCATCAGTTTTCCTCAAAATTGACCCCACACAAATTAGCGACCAGGTGCAGAATTGGCAAGTTATAAGCGCCATTCAAATCAGCCTCTACACCTCAGCAGTTGCAACTCTTCTTGCATTTATCTTAGCGGTTCCATCAGCCTATTTTATGGCAACACGTAACTTCCCCGGAAAAACCATCATCGACACCATAATGGATTTGCCTGTTGTGTTACCGCCGGCTGTGGCAGGAATCGCGTTGCTCTACGCTTTCGCCCCCCGAGGCGTTTTAGGACCCACTTTAACTAGTTTGGGAATCACTCTCCCCGGGTTCACTGTTGCTGTTATCATTGCTGAAACTTTCGTGGCTTCACCCTTTCTGTTTAGAGCCGCAAAAACAGGTTTTGAAAACCAAAACCGCGATTTTTACAACAGTGCCCGAATTTTGAGTGGCTCCCGTATCCGCGTTTTTTTCACGGTATCTTTACCTCTGGCTATGCGTGGTATAGTTTCTGGAACTATGTTGACTTGGACCCGTGCCATGGGTGAATTTGGAGCGACTTTAATGTTTGCCGGAAATCTACCGGGTGAAACCGCAACCATGCCGCTGGCCATCTATACCATGCTCTACTCAAATCAAGCCGGTGCTATTGTGCTATCGATAATATTGATTGTAATCTCTTTCACAGTACTAGTTCTCGTTAAATTGCTGGAACAAAAACGGCTCGGAGCCAAAAAATGATACAAATCAATCATCTTACCAAATCCTTTGGCAAAAAAATAATTCTCAAAGATTTATCTCTAGAAGTAAAAGACAAAGAAATCCTCTGCCTGCTCGGTCCCAACGGTTGTGGCAAAAGTACTCTGCTCAATCTGATTTCGGGTTTGATTCATCAGGACGGTGGTGACATCTATATCAACGGTGTGCTGGCAAGCGGACAAACAGACTTAAAAAAAATCAATTTAAAACCTTCCGACCGCCGAATTGGTTATGTCTTCCAAGCAGTGTCTCTATTTCCTCATATGTGTGTTGAGGATAACGTAGCATACGGGTTAAAAGCGCTCCGTCTGCCCAACAATGAAGTTCGAACCCGAACCACTGCTCTCCTTGATTTCATAGATCTAAAAGAATACGCCAAATGTTATCCCCATCAGCTAAGCGGCGGACAAAAACAACGCGTTGCCATCGCCCGTTCGCTGGCAACTGAACCCCATGTGTTACTGCTCGACGAGCCAGTTTCTGCAGTAGATCCTCAACTTAGGGAGTCATTTAGACTGGAACTCAAAAATCACCTGCGCAAACTCGAAATCACGGTTGTCTACGTTACCCATAACCTCTCTGAAGCATATGTTATGGCGGATAGAATCGCAATTATGGGAAAAAAACATGTGGAACAAATTGGTTGCACAACAGAAATTTTTAATAAACCCGCATCAAACTATGTCGCCAAATTTCTCGGCATCAACACTTATGCAGGTAAAGCACTGGAAATGCACGGCGGCTTGTTGGAGATTGAAATCAATGGTGTCCACTTATATGCCGCGGTATCATCCAGCCTGGCAGGGAAAAATATTGTTGTAACGTTAAAGCCCGAGGATATTACGCTCTCAAATTCAAAAACCTCCCGTCTAAACGGATTAGACAACTTTATTGAAGGTACCATAACAGAGATGACGCAAATGCGGTCCACAGTACATACCATCATAAACATCGGTTTCCCCTTACATGCAAGACCTCAAATGAGTACCCTGAAGGAATTAGGGTTAACCATCGGAGATAAAGTGCAAGTCTGCTTTGATCCCCAAATGCTGAATGTGTTTGAAGACACAGGTGACTAAAGGGGTGTCTTCCTATGGAAAGAAGCAAGTTTCGTAGATGAATTTGCCATTAAGGCAACGATGGGCCTGTTTTTTAAAGAAAACTTTGGTGCAGGGTGGCGGTGACGATACAGCCGCTTAATTAAGCGCAATACTCTCAAAAATCGTAATTAACACAGCAAACGCAGGACACAAGCCGCCGAACTTGACCCGTTATATGTGCATTTATTTCTTTAGGGCTTCCAAGTTTACAGCGGCAAACGGCACAAGCATCTCTTCACTGTTTAAGCCGCCATGGTGCCCCCAAAAAGTGATCTTTTTTCCCTCAGGATTGCTAAACCAAACCGTTTCTTTGCCATAGGGCAGAATCAACAGGTTTCCCGTTCGCTCAAAAAATTCGCGGGGAGCTTCTCCAATCCCAAACAAACCGGCTTTGGCTGCTTCGCTGGTTTCAAGCACTTGGGCTTTAGAGCCGATTTGTTGCGTCAGAGTCTTTTTGGTTTCTTCAAGTTTTTCTTCTTTTATATGCAAAAAGATATCTCTTGGGCTTCCTGTGGGCGTGATGCGTTTGTGGTTTTTTCCGCACTCCCGGTAAGTTAGCGGTTTTTGGGTTCGGCTGAGATATTTTGTGTCATCAGGATTGGTGTCTATGGCGCCATGGTCTGCAGTTATCAGCATCAGGGTTTCTTTGGCGGTTTTAGCATCAATTTTGTCGACTAGTTCTTTTTGGAGCAGATAGGTTATGGCTGAGAGCTCTGCAGTGAATTGATCGCTTTTTGGTCCATATTCATGAGATATAGCATCAAGACTGTTTAGATGCACAAAAAAATAGCCGCCATCAGACCGCTCCAGATTTTTTCTGAGGTTAACAATCAAATCAGACGTCTTCTGTGCCGGCACTAAGGTGCTGTCCTCAAAAATTAGTTTCGAACATGCACACGAAGCATTTGTTGCTTGGATATGCGTAAACGTCTGAATCCCCTCCGCTCTAAGCCTCTGGTGGATGTTTTTTCCCTTAAACATCAAATTTGGACTGAATCCCTCTTCAGAGAGGTTTTTTCGTTTTGTGCCAATGCGTTCAAACCGCAACGCATTAACTACCCCGGTTTCCTTTAGATAAATGAAGTACTCAAAGACTCCATGCTCCTGAGGTGTTAAACCCGTGTTTAGTGTCATGAGCGCATTGGTTGTCTGTGAGGGATACACGCTTGTGATGGATGATACGACGCCTTTGGCGGCAAGGGTCGAAAGGAAGCGATTTTGTTGCTGGTGTTTTTTGAGCTGACTAAATCCAAAACCGTCGATTATCAAAAGCACGTTTTTACTATGTCTGTCACTGGTTGATATTTGATTTTTGAGCGGATTGGGTCCTGTAGGCTGAACGTCCAGCAGATGCAGAACCAGTTGGGGTATGTTTGATATACAGTTTTGTCTGTATTGGGGATAGACAAAGTTGTTGTTGATTTTTTTAGTCGTTTGGAGTTTTTCTGTTGTCATTTGGAGGCCTTGAGAATTGATTAAATTCTGATTGTGGATAGATGAATAATAATTTTTGCTTTAACCTGCTGTTTATGAGTTGATTGCCTGGTGTCATCCAATCCACCTGTATTAAACTAAAATTTGTGTTACCCGGGGGCTTATCCATACACTTGATAGTTGCATTTCAAGCTGACAAACAATAAGACTGGTTATCATCTCCGAGTATGCATTTATCTAGATTCGTTCACCATATCTGCCGTTAGGACATAACGCGCTACTCTTCTAGCTTCTGCGGTAGATTCAAAAGTTTTCCAAGTCATGTTTATATGATTAGACCAACAGCGGCAGGGTTTATGGGAGGCGGTTAGTTGAGCAGTCAAGCAGTTACTTTACCTGACGGACGGCAACTTGGATATTTTGTAGTCGGCAAAGGTGCTCCCGTTATGTATTTCCACGGCAGTGCCAGTAGCCGCCTAGAAGTGCTTCTTCTAAAACGTCTCGTTGCCCAAAACCTAAAACTCATAGCCGCAGACCGCCCTGGATATGGGTTATCCACCTATAAACCCCGAAAAAACATGCAAGACTTCAACAGTGACCTCAATTTTCTAGCTGATCACCTAGGTATCCCTCAATTCAGCGTTTTGGGCTGGTCAGGCGGGGGTGCTTTTGCGCTCGCTTACATGGCCTGTTTTCCTCAGCGAATAAACCGTGGTGTAGTTGTGGGTGCGCCTGATTTGCCTTTTGATGCTTCAACCGCGCACAACCTGCCGCTTGCTAAGTATGTGATGAAACTTCCGTTTCTGGGTGTATTGGCTATGAGGAATATGCGGCGGCAGATGCTCCGAGCAGGCGGTACAGCCGCTTTTTTGCGTTCCAGTCAAGGCCGACAGATGCTTCACGCCTGTTCAAGTCATGACTTAACGTTTTTTTCTGACCCCGCATGGATGAGGTTGCTGTATCAGTCGATGGCTGAAGCTTTCCGCCAAAAAGACGGCGTTCGGGCGGTGCTTGAGGAACATAGGCTTTTTCTAAAACCCTGGAATCTCCCCTTTGAGGCGGTTGGTGGTAAGTTATGGGTTTGGCATGGCGGGGAAGACAAAACCTGTCTAGTGGACAACGCATATGGGATAGCGCACAAATTTGGGTGTGTTGGTTTGGAGGTTTTTCCAAGGAAGGGCCACTGTGTTATGTTTGATAATCTAGAGCGGTTGGCCGGACTTTTGGTTTGAGTTCTATACAAGTGATGTTTTCCGATGGCTTTCTAACAAAAAACTATCGTCAATATCGCGTATTAACGCTTGTATATCTCACAGGTCTTCTTTTTGCGTTTTTATGTTTGATGGTTTCATAGTTTTTTGGCTTGTTTGGTATGTTCTGGTGGTTGTTGTATGTTACTTCTGAGTTGTTTAATCGGCGTAATAAGAACAAAAAAATCTAAAAATTGATGCCGATTAAATGCTTGATGACAGTAAATTTGAGACCGCAAATATTTTTAGATTCATCTTATTTCTATATTGGTTGTGGATAATATGCAAAAAGTATGGGATGAGCTAAAAAAAATCGAAGCTCAAGCTGAACAAATTCAAGCTGACGCCCAAAACCACGCCAAACAAATAATCGCTTTTGCGCATCAAGAATCCGACACGCTAATTGCCCACAGCAAACTGTATGGGCAGGAAGAATCCCAGAAGCTCTTCGCCCAAGCCGTCGAGGAAGCAAACCAGAACCGTGAAGAACTTTTAAAAAATAACAAGAAAGTCGTCAGCAAACTCAAAACCCACGCCAAGGAACACATGGACAAAGTGGTTCTGGCAGTCGTGAAGGCGATTCTTGAGGAAAACCCTCCTTGACACAGACAACTCGTTATGCCTCTGTTCTAGCAAAAATCGGCGCCCAAAGGAGCACACTATTAAGCGAAGCTAAACTTAAAGCCCTCTCTGACAGCAAAAATCTCAATGACTTTGCAACTCAACTACAAGATACCGTCTATCAGGTTAACATAGGCAGAATTCAGTCGCCCCTCTCAGGGCGCAAGCTAGAACATGCCTTCAACGAAAACCTCATAAAAACCTACCAGAAAATAATCCAGTATTCCCCCAAACCCTCCTCTGAATATCTCAAACTTTATCTTTTGCGCTTTGAAATAGAAAATATAAAGATATTCATCAAAGGAACCCTCGCCGGTTACTCAGCAGAGCAAAAAATGTATAAAACTTATCCCTTTGTTTCCTGCTACATTGAGAAACGCGAGATTTTTGAGGCCGCCGCCAATGCCTCAACCATCAGCCAGTTGATTGCGGCATTCAAAAAAACACCCTATGTATCTCCTCTTAGCATGGGTCTGGAGAGATATAACAAAACCAACTCAACTGCCTGTCTCACCGTATTTCTCGATGTTTTCTTCTATGAACACCTCTACCGCGTCTACGAGGCATTGCCTAAAAAAGAGAAACCGCCCGCCCGCCTCTATGCAAGCCTCGAAAATGATGGTTATATTCTACTTTCAATTCTCCGCGGCAAAAACCTCAACTATGACTCTAACTGGCTTCGCCTTGCAATACCTCACAACTACTTCAACCTAAACAATAAAGAAGTTGAAGCCCTGCTTTCAGCATTAAACTTTGACTCCGCCCACCAGATCGTTCTCAGCGGTTACTACGCCAACTATTTCCCCAAAAAAGAAACTCCCGAAGAAACCCTATCTAAAGCTGAACGATGCTTCCGAAGAGCGGTGATTGAGTATGCCCAAAGTAGCCGCCGCTTTTTCTTCACCATCGGATTGCCGCTTGCCTACATGACCCTAAAAGAAACCGAAGCCTCCAACCTGCGCACATTAGCATTAGGCATCGAAGCATCTATACCACCTGAGACGATTCAAAGCCAGCTTTTTTTAAGATAACCCTTCTCTATCTTTGAATGTCAGTTTGGTGTAGACAAAGTTCTGTTTGTAGGGTTTAAATTCTGTTCCGGTGCCTGCATAGAACTTGCTAAACCACTCATAGAAGTGTAACCTCAAAGTATGAATGAACACAATTAAACCCTCCAATGCAAGCACAAATACGTTGCCAAACACGATGACTACACCAGCTAGAACTAGCGCCAATGGGCCAGCTCCACTTGGCGCAATTAAACCCGCAACCGTGTAAACAACCAGTAGCAACGCCCAATGCGCCATGAGTAGCGCCAAAATACGGCTATAGGAGATAGTGTTGCTGAGTAGACGCGTGAGAAAGTCCCCTCCCTCAAAAAACCGTCCTGCCAAAGTGTCCTGTTCTGGATGTTCACCTGCATGCTGAGCGTGGTGGGTGCCTAATTGATGTTCTTTGAGCTTTGTTGTCCTCAAAAACAAGGGTTTGCCCACAACCATAACAATGAAAGGAATGAGCGGTATTAGTATGGGTCCGCTGAGCCACGTTGCAAAGTCTAACTGGTAGACGGCAATCAAATAGACACCGCCCAAATAGAATGCAATCTTGGGCCCAGACGTTAGGAGCGCATCTGCCCAATTGTGTTTAACGGCATAATTAGCCATCTCGATGACTATACCGCTCACAATCTGCACAATGCCCACAACTAGGCTAAATATGAGGAATTGAAACACACCACCGTCACGAAAGGGGCTAAACCACAGCGGCTTAAAAAGCGGCTGGCCAAAGAACTCACCGAAAAGTATTCCCGCAACAATAGCCGCAACCCCACAGGTAGCCATAACCCAGCAAACATTTTTGATGCCTTGATTACCCTTGATGAGGCTACCCACAACCGCCCCACCGACTAAGAGAACTAAGCCGTGTCCAACATCGCCAAACATTAACCCAAAGAGTATGGGGAAAGTTATGGCGATAAATGGTGTGGGGTCTATTTCGTCGTATTTGGGAACACCGTAGAGCCGCGTGATTTCTTCAAAGGGTTTTATCCAGCGGCTATGCATGATTTTAGAAGGTAGCTCTGTAGTTTGGGTTTTTAGTTGTTCATCGGGTAGAACTATGACTTTTTCGTTTAACCTGTTGTGGACTGCGCTTTCGAGTTCACGGAATCTGTTTTGGGGAACATACCCATTGATGGTTGCTAACCTGCCCGATTGGAGAATCTGCTTCTCAGCGTATAGCAGGGTTAAAACGTTTTGTGCGGTTTCTCTCCATGAGTCGAGGTTGTGCCGGTTTTCTTCACCCAACCGGTGCAGGGTGATACTTAGCCCTTTTTCTTTTTCTGTGTTTTCTTTTAGGCGGCTTTTTACTTCTCTGAGGGCGCTTTGAGTGTCTTGTGGCAAGTCAGGGGGTATGCTAAAAATTTCGGCGTGGTAGGTGTGCAGAAATTTTTGTACTTCTTCTTTATGCTTTGAGGGCATGGCAAGGCATACCCAGTAGTCTTCTTGGTTTAGGCGGCACCGGTGCACCTCAAGGGGCAGCTCTGCTGTGGCCGCTTCAAATGTTTCATAGGTTTTGATGGGTAAACTTGCAATTTCTATATGAATACGTTTGAACTGTCCACTACTCGTGGTGTCTACGTTTAAGTCATGCATGCAAGAAAGCATATCTCTGAGGTGCGACAGTTCCTTTCTTTTCTTCTGCAGATCCGCTATGGATGTGTCAAGATCTCCCATTTCCTCTTTAAACATCAAAACGCTTTGGTCTGTTTCCTCTAGCAGACTATGCCAGTTATCCACGGTAACCTGGACTGCCTTAGGTTGTTTTAGTCTAAAAATACTCAACGGACTTGTTTTTTCCTTCACAAGTTGATCGTTTAGTTCGTTGATGTCTACTAGGCGCTGTTCAACCCGTTGGATGTTTTGGTCATATTCACCTATATCTGTGTTCTCAGTGGCGGTTGGTTCAATGTGGAATTCGCCGAAGGCATTTAGCGCTTCGAGTACTACTTCAACATCTTTTTTTATACAAATAATGGATGCCGTAGTCATCCGTTGGGGTCGCAACATTTTTGATAATTATGTTAGAATTTGCTAATAAACATTTAAAACTTATTAACAATATCATAATAGTGATTGTATGATTGGTTATGTAATAGGTGATGCCGATATGCTCACCGGCTTTAGGCTCGTAGGAGTCGAAGGCACAGAAGCCAACACCGTTAACGAAGCAAAGCAAGCCCTAAACCAAATACTTTCACGTAGCGACATAGCCATAATTATCATCAGCGAAGATTTTACCACTGAATCATCTATCCGCGCACAAATTGACAAAATCAGACAAGAGCGCCTAACCCCAATAATTGTTGAACTGCCCGGTAGCAAAAGCCCAGCAAACGGCATTAAACTCTCTGATACCATCAGCAAAATCTTGGGCACAAAAATGTGAGGATTACTTATGGGTATAAAAACTGGAATTTCAGCAATCGCCAGCGAAGTTATTGGCGACATACAAAAAGAGGCAGAAATTGCCCTCTTAGATGCCCAAAACCAAGCCAAAGAAACCCTTAGAATCGCCAACGAGAAAGCCAAAGAAACCTACAACACAATAATTGCTGACGCTAAAAAACAGGCGGAAGCTGAAAAACGCAAAAGCGCCTCTATCGCCGAAATGGAGATGCGCAACCGCCTGCTTCAAACCAAAGAAGCTTTGGTTGATGAAACGTTTGATCACGTCGTTGAGAAGCTCGAGAATTTCACTAAAACCAAAGAATACCACAACTACCTCTTAGGGCTAATTGAGGCAGTGGCAGAAAAGTTAGCTCAGAGCAGCCTCCTTGTTTACGTTACTGCTAAAGATAAAAGCTGGTTAACAAAAGACCTGCTATCTTCCATCTCTAAAAAACTCCACACCGAACTCCACCTTGCCCAAGAAACCCTCGACATCATCGGTGGTTGCAGAATCCAAACCGAGGGCAACAAAATAATCTATGACGCCACCATCGACAGCCGCCTCCAAGAACTCAAACCGATTCTGCGTAGCCAAATTGCTATCCAACTCTTTGGAGCCGTATAGCCGATGGCCACCGCAGAAGGGACCGTTATACGGATTGCGGGACCCGTCGCCGAAGCCAAAGGCATGTCCAACGCCGTTATGCACGAGATGGTTGAGGTGGGTCACAACGGCCTAATCGGCGAAATCATCCGCCTCGAAGGCGACCACGCCACTATCCAAATTTATCAGAACACCAGCGGCCTTAAACTCAACGAACCCGTTATAGGCACAGGAAGCCTGCTCTCAGTAGAACTGGGCCCCGGACTAATAGGCGGCGTTTTCGATGGCATCCAAAGGCAACTTGAATCCCTCAGAGTACTGACCGGACCCTTTATCAAACAGGTACATGGCATAACAGCCCTCTCCCAAGAAAAGAAATGGTCCTTCCACCCAAAAGTTAAAACCGATGCTAAACTTGTCAGCGGTGACATTTTGGGGACAGTCAAAGAAACCAACCTCGTCGAACACCGCATCATGGTACCCGTGGGCGTCAAAGGCAAACTAGTTGAAATCGCCTCCGAGGGCGACTACACCATAGTTGAAACAATCGCAGTTATCGAAGTTGCAGACGGCAAAAAAACAGACATACAAATGCTCCAACGGTGGCCTGTCCGCATTCCCCGTCCCCACACCAGGCGACTCTTTGCATCCATACCCCTCATCACAGGACAGCGTGTCATCGACACCTTCTTTCCAATCGCTAAAGGTGGAAGTGCAGCTATCCCCGGTCCGTTTGGCGCAGGAAAAACCATCACTCAGCAACAACTCGCCAAATGGTCTGATGCCAATGTTGTTATCTATGTGGGTTGCGGAGAACGCGGTAACGAAATGGTTGAGGTACTTGACACTTTCCCGCAACTGCTTGATCCCACCACAGGACAACCGCTTATGGAACGTACGATATTGGTGGCTAACACAAGTAACATGCCCGTGTCCGCCCGTGAAGCCAGCATATACACAGGTATCACACTCGCCGAATACTACCGTGACATGGGCTACGCCGTTGCGTTGATGGCGGACTCTACCAGCAGATGGGCTGAGGCCTTGCGTGAAGTTTCAGGGCGGCTTGAAGAGATGCCAGCTGAAGAAGGCTTTCCCAGCTATCTTCCTTCACGTCTCGCCGAATTCTACGAACGCACCGGTGTCGTTGAAACCTTGGGTACCGACGGCCGAACTGGATCCATCTGTGCCATAGGAGCAGTTTCACCACCCGGCGGGGACTTCTCAGAACCCGTCACACAGCACACTAAGCGCTTCACCCGCGTGTTTTGGGCACTGGATGCAGAACTCGCCGGCTCCCGCCACTATCCCGCCATCAACTGGATGGCAAGCTACAGCGGCTACATTACCGACCTCACAGACTGGTGGCATAAAAACGTGGATGACAAATGGGCAGATTACCGCAATGAAGCCATGCACATCCTCCAAGCAGAAGACGAACTTAAAAACATCGTGAAACTGGTGGGTCCAGAAGCCCTGCCAGATAAACAGCGCCTCATCATTGAAACTGCCCGTGTTATCCGCATTGCCTTTCTCCAGCAAAATGCCCTTGACCCCATTGACACCTACTGCAACCCAAAAAAGCAGTACAAGATGCTCAAAATCATCGTTGACTTCCATCATCTGGCAGGAAACGTCATCATCAAAGGTGCCCCGATTTTTAAAATCACCGAACTGCCAGTTATAGAGGACCTTATGCGCATGAAAAACAGCATACCCAACGATCAGCTGGAGCGATTAGACGAGGTTGAAAAGAAAATGCATCAAAATATGGAAAATCTAGAGGCAACGCTGAGGTAGACTGCATGTCGGGTCCAAGTTTAGAATATCGAGGTGTTCTTTCAATCAACGGCCCCATCATAATGGTTGAAAACGTCAGCAACGTCGGCTATGACGAATTGGTCTCCGTTAAAACTCCCACAGGCGAAAAGCGTCTGGGCAAAGTCATACAAGTCAGCCAAAACGTCGTCACCGTGCAGGTTTTCGAAGGCACCACCAACCTATCCCCCTCCGAAACACGCACCCGTTTCCTAGGACACTCTCTTGAAGTGCCTGTCTCTACTGAAATGCTTGGGCGAATCATGAACAGCTATGGCGAACCCATCGATGGACATCCCCGCTTCTTCACAGAAGAAAAACGAGACGTCAACGGCTACCCGATAAACCCAACCGCCCGCGAATACCCAAAAGACTTCATACAAACCGGTCTATCCGCCATCGACGGCTTAGCAAGTCTTGTACGCGGACAGAAACTCCCCGTGTTTTCCGGCCCTGGTCTATCCCACAACGAATTAGCCGCCCAAATCGTCCGCCAAGCCCAAATCCGCAATGCCACCGAACCCTTCAACATAGTCTTTATCGCCATGGGAATCAAACATGACGACGCCGACTTTTTCAGAAAAAGCTTTGAGGAGACCGGTGCAATCAAAAACGTAGCCATGTTTCTCAACCTAGCTGATGACCCACCGGTTGAACGTATCATTACCCCCCGCGCAGGCTTAACATTGGCAGAATACCTCGCATACGAGAAAGATTCCCATGTGCTGGTTATTATGACCGATATTACTAACTACTGCGAGGCACTCAGAGAAATCAGCTCGTCGATGGAAGAGGTGCCTAGCCGCAAAGGTTACCCCGGATACATGTACAGCGACTTAGCCAGCCTCTACGAACGCGCCGGCAGAATCGTGGGCAAAAAAGGCAGCATCACCCAGATGCCCATCTTGACAATGCCAAACGACGACATCACTCACCCCATCCCAGACTTAACCGGCTACATCACCGAAGGACAAATCGTGCTCAGCCGCAACCTTGAAAAACAGGGCATCTATCCGCCCATCAACATCATCACAAGTCTCTCCCGATTGATGAAAGACGGCATCGGCAAAAACAACACCCGCGAAGACCACGCAAACATCGCCAGCCAGCTCTACAGCGCCTACGCCCAATACAACAACGTCAAATCATTGGTCGCAATCATAGGCGAAGAGGGTTTGGGTACTCACGACAAAGAGTACCTGAGGTTTGGCGAGCGCTTCGAAAAAGCTCTTATCAAACAGGGCAGAAACGAGAACCGCACCATCGAACAGACACTTGACATAGCCTGGAACGCACTTTCTGATCTGCCTGAAGAAGAATTAACCGCAATTAAACCCGAATACATCCAAAAGTACCTGCATAAAACAGATGCTGAGGCCATCTAGCGATGGCAGAGAACATCAACCCCACAAAAATCAACTTGATTCAAACCAAAAAAACGCTTAACCTCGCCGAATCGGGTCGAGATGTGCTGGAGCGCAAACGTGATATTTTATTGCGGGAGCTTAGAAACAACATTTTTGATGCCGAACACACACGCAACGAGCTATTAGAGGCATTGAACAAAGCTTACCGAAATCTGCGCGAAGCAAATATGGCTAAGGGATCTGAAACCATCGCCAACGCCGTACTGGGCTCGACTAACAAGGCGGGATATCTGGTGAATTACCGAAGCATCATGGGTGTCACGGTTCCACTTATAAGCTTCCAGGGAGAAACCGACGCTAAACCCGACTACGGTTTTGCCAACACCAACTCCGAATTAGACCAAGCGTTTCAACAGTTCTACAAAGTGTTGTCGCTACTGGCTCATCTAGCCAAGGCAGAAGGCGCCACCTATCAGATCGTTAATGACGTACGCCGAACCCAACGCCGAGTCAACGCCCTCAACCACGTGCTTATCCCCAACTATCACAAGACAACGAAGCGGATTGAGTTGATTTTAGAAGAAAAAGAACGCGAAGAATTCGTTCGAACTAAACGCATAAAAAACATGATTAAAGAACATCAAATGGAGCTTTTTAAAAATGAAAAAATATAATTCACAAATCATCAAAAAAATCATAGTTCCAACAGGAGGCTCTGATTACAGTATCCGCGCCGAAGAATACGCCATAGGCCTCGCTCAAACCCATCAAGCAGAGATAATGTTTGTTTACGTAGTGGATGAATTGGTTATTGAAAAACTCTCTACAGTGGCACAACGCGAAGAGACAGAGCAGGAACTCAAAAGCGACGGCCAGCGTTACATAAAATACGCGTTGAATCTAGCGGAGAAAGCGGGTGTGAAGGCCAATTCCATAATTACAAAGGGCCGACCGTTTGCACAGATCGTCGGGTTTGCAAAGAACTTAGAGGGGGATCTCATTGTAATGGGCACCCACGGACACCGAGGTGCTGAGCGTATACTTTTGGACAGCGTTGCTGAACGTGTCATCGAATATTCAAACTGCCCTGTTTTGGTTGTCAAATAACGGTGGAAACGAGAAATGGTGGAGAAAATAGAATCTGATTATAAAAAAATCTTGCAACAGATTGACCACAAAACATCGTCAGCTATTGAGAAACTCCGTTTGACGCTGGATGCTCTAAGAGATGCTGCCACCCAAACTGGAAAAGCGGTTGAAAACTCTCTTTAAACAATCGATCGAAGCCTTAAACTAGAAAAAACTTAATAGCCATTACGCGTTAATTCATACTAATTTATAAATTTTGGAGTGAACTTTAAACTTGAAACGAAACGTTTTGCTGTTCATCTTACTTCCCATAGTGCTTCTGCCGCTTATGGGTATGGCCGCAGCACTAACCGTCCAAACCGTTCAAGACCAACAAAGCCAAGGACAAACAACCTCTCCTGCCAACTATGATCGAGTTGCCATCGCGATTGCCGCAGCATTATCTATAGGTCTCCCCGCCATCGCCGCGGGGCTCGCTATTTCATCTGTTGGCAGTGCCGCAATCAGCGCTCTAGCCGAGAAACCCGAAACCTTTTTCCGCAGTTTCCTTATCGTTGCATTGGCTGAAGCACTGGCAATTTATGGCTTAATTATGGGTATCCTGCTCTGGCTTAAGCTCTAAGCAAGTAACCGATAACATCAATTTTTGTTTATTCCTCTTTTGAACCCTGTTTTTCGAATGGTTTAAGCTGGGGCAGATACTTTCTAATTATACTGCTCTTTTTGGTAAGCAACGGCAGGATCTTTTCCACCGCTATAAACGCCAGCAAGGCATAGACGATTCCGCCCCAAACATCCACCACGTAGTGTTCGCCTAGATAGACTGCGCTAAACCATACACCGAATGGGAAAATGAGGATGGGCAGAGCTTTTTTCTTCCAGATTTTAATGGCAAACAACGAGATGAGAAACGGCAGGGCGGAGTGCATGCTGGGAAATGCCGCGTAGAGGTTAGGGCTTAGGAAATCAAACATTGTACGGTAAACGGGGATGCCTAAACTGACGTCGACGGATTCGGTTAATATGCGGATTACATTGGGAACTTCAATCCAGGGCGGCGCTACCGGATAAAACAAGAACGTTATAAGAGCGCCGTAGGTGCAGAGACCAAATGCAACAGTGTATTTCCAGTAGTTTGGGGGGCTGGCTCTCCAGAGGATATAGGCGAATATGGTGGGCGCGAAGAAATGCAACGAATAGAAGAATGCGCCCGCATAGTCGAGAGCTGGCAGACGGATGGCTTCTTGGAGTAGGAGACAGGGCAGTTGGCCTCCAAAGATTCCCATTTCTAGGTTGTAGGGGCCGGTGTGGAGGTTGCTTTGGTTGATGGCGCCGACGATGCCATACATAATTTCGTAGGAGACAAACACGGTGATGAACGGTAGCCAGTCTTTGAGGAACCGCCAAGTCGTTTTATTGTAGGCGGCATAAATTAAAAAGGCTAAAACTAAAAATTCAGGGCCAGGTATAATGTGGTACTGCAGGCTAAAGATGCCTATAGCCAGTAAATATATGACTGGGAAAAGCAGTGCAAAAAACCGTGAAGAACGGTAATCAAAGGCTATCTTTTTCTTTTCTTCTTTCTGTTTTTCTTTTGTCATCCTACAGAGTTACCACGTAGCCTCATAGGGTTTCTGAGTACCTTTAAAGGGTTTTCCCTATTCACGGTTAAGCTATAAGCAGTTCCAAATTTTAGAACACAAAACGCCCGTTTTTCCGTCTTTCTGTTTACCACGCTCTGCTGGCTTGGGTTAAATGTGCATCTATACAGTGTCTATCGTAGTCTTCTCGTGTGTTGAAGGTTCGGTTGTCGGTTTTGCAGATGTATTTGCCCTCAGAGGTTATCTCTGGATCTAGTGCGTGAGTTTTTTTAGTCAAAACTTCACCTCCATAATTCACAAAAGGGAGACCTGCTGTGTTCATAAAAATTTGTGATAGTATCCCGGTAGCAAAAACCGAGTTTACGTGGTTGCAGGACTGGAACAGCACAGCTTTATATGGAATTTTTTCTCAAGTTTTTATGGGTGAATTTTTGGGTCATCATCACCATACTGGGAAAAAAATTTTAGCTGCAGGTCTTATTGCTGTCACAGCCGCAGTCTTAGCCGTAGGATTATACAAACATATTAACCGCAATTGACTGTCGTCTACTTTTTCCATCCCTTCTTTTTTTATCAGCTGTTGCCAATGAGTGAAGAAAAATATGCCCATAGTTGCCCTAAGGTGAGCATTTATCGCTTTTGTTACTGTATGACTGAACCAGCATTATCTTTTATCTTTATTCTAAAATTAAATTATTTGTGTGGAAAAGCAGTATGTGCCCGACAGGTTGGGCGGATCTGGCTGCTAACGTTGAGATCGCATTGGTCGAGTATTTTTGTGCCCTCTCAACGTCAGCACACGGCTGAATCCGCTTAACACTATTTTTGCCTGTGCCACAACAACAAAAATTAATGTCGGCGAGCCATTCACAACGTATTAGTTCAACACACACCCTGCTGTAGTGCCTTTATCAGATAAAAATCTGTTTACATTTCAACCTTGGTTTGGCTGTTTTATGATGGCTTGTTCTATTGCCCTGCAAGCTTTAGGTAACACAAAAACCGATTGTAGTGTGATGTTTGCATTAAAACTTTTTCTTTACAAAATTTATCCTATATAATTCAATTACTTTAAAATTGATTGTTTTATTATGTTAATCTGTTAAAATTTATATAGTTAACAGCGGGTTTATTAGCGGGGCGTGGTGTTGCGGAAAGGACCTGATTGAAATAATCGCGTTAAACCTTTGTTTGTTGCTTTTAGGTGAGGCTGTCTAGAAAGTTGGTTAAGAACTGCTTTAGGTTGTGATGTAGGTTGACTGCTGGTTGTCGCAGGCCTTTGGTGAATTCTGGGCTGGGTTGAAAATAGCCGTGTTCTGTGAGGTAAAAAATGACGCTGGAATAGTCCCCGGCAAGAGCGCATTTAACTTCTCTTCTGCCCAGCTCCAAGTAGGCGTAGTAGCGGTGATGACCATCTAAAACTGCGTATACATCTCTGCGGGGATGTTTCACGACTATTATGGGGTTGATTTTTTGGTTCTCGCGGAGTTTCTGCTTGTAAATATCTATACCTTGCTTGGTCACTTTAGAATCAGCCACAAGCTTCTCGATGGGTAATATCACCGTATATTTAGCTGGATCTATGAAGACATCTGCATTGATCTCGCCTTGTCCCTTCAACCAGCCGGAAAAATCGGCTTTGACGGAATCAAAAAAATCGTTAACGGTCATAGCTGGGCACGCAATAGTTTGTGTGTTTTAGTATGTATTAAGGCTTACATTGCATGCTAAATCAGCAGCCAACCATCCAACTATTGGAATGGTTTTATGTAGCCTTTTTTCTCCTTGATACTTGCCTGCGCTGCCGCCAAACGTGTCATTGGAACCCGATATGGCGAGCAACTGACATAGTTGAGGTTAATGCGGTGGCAGAATTCCACTGAGCTGGGCTCGCCGCCGTGTTCACCGCAAATTCCTATTTTTAAGTCAGGACGAGTTTTGCGTCCCCATTCCACTGCGATAGCCATGAGTCTGCCAACCCCTTTAACATCTATGATTTCAAAAGGGTTGTCTTGGAGGATTTTATGTTCATTGTAGAATGGCAAAAACTTGTTTTCTGCATCTTCTCTTGAGAAACTGAAAGTGGCTTGGGTTAAATCGTTTGTTCCGAAACTAAAAAATGAGGCTAACTTGGCTAGTTTTCCGGCTCGCATACAGGCACGGACCACTTCAATCATGGTACCCACAGAGTAGGGAATTTTGATGCCTAACTGGTCGGTGATTCGCTGTTCTACTCGCTGAATTATGCTACAGACGCGCTGTAGCTCCTGAGCCGTGCATACTTGCGGAATCATAATTTCCACTTTTACCGGTACCGATTCCTTGATAAGTTGACCCGTTGCCAACAAAATCGCCTCTATTTGCATCTCATAAATTTCAGGGTAAGTAATGCCTAATCTAACACCACGGTGACCCAGCATGGGGTTAATCTCGCGTAGTGTGCGGATTTTCTGCAAGGTTTCGGTTCTTTTTTTGCGTTCGCCCTCTTGGAGTTTAGCGAGGTTCTTGAGCATATGCTCGTTTTCGGTTAAAACCGGTTCCAATTCGGGGGCGATGTTTCGGAGCACCTCGGGGAGACTACAGACGCCGCTGAGTGTATCTTGGCATTTCTCAAGCATTTGGATTTCACGTTGTATTACTTCTTCGGATGGCAAAAATTCATGTAGTGGCGGGTCAAGTAGCCGAATCGTCACAGGATAACCCTCCATCGAACGTATAATATCCACAAAATCCTCCTTCTGGAGGGGAAGTAGCTGTT
The DNA here is from genome assembly GCA_031254875.1 of Candidatus Bathycorpusculum termitum. Taxonomy (GTDB): domain Archaea; phylum Thermoproteota; class Bathyarchaeia; order Bathyarchaeales; family Bathycorpusculaceae; genus Bathycorpusculum; species Bathycorpusculum termitum. The sequence goes on along the minus strand of JAIRTW010000031.1, from coordinate 2,908 downwards.
GTAATGCCTCAAACCGCTGAGCCGCTGAATCGGCGAGTATCATGTCTTGGAAAAGTCCGATGCGGTCTGCAGCGTTAAACATACGCTCCGTCCGACAGAGTCCGATGCCTTCAGCTCCGAACCCAAGGGCCTTCTTGGCGTCTTGGGGCGTATCAGCGTTGGCTCTCACACCCAGCTTGCGAAATTGATCTGCCCAACCAAGGATGGTAGTCATGTTTTCGCTGATTTCAGGTTCTACCATGGGGATCTCTCCAAGCCACACCTTACCTAAGGTGCCGTCGATGGTGATGACCGAACCTTGCGTTATTTTGTCGGTGCCCACCGAAGCGGTTTTTTCGAAATGGTTGATTTTTATGTCACCTGCGCCTGAAACACAGGGTTTACCCATGCCTCGGGCAACAACGGCGGCGTGGCTGGTTTTGCCGCCCACCGAAGTCAAAATGCCCTGCGCCGCAAAGAAGCCGTGTATATCTTCGGGTTTAGTTTGTTCGCGAACTAGGATAACTTTTTTTCCCGCTCTGGCTTGTCTCTCTGCTTCATCTGCATCAAAAACTACCTCGCCCGAAGCTGCGCCAGGAGATGCGCCTAAGCCAGAGGCGACGGGGATCACGGTATTTTGTGGGTCAATTTGGCAGTACATAAGCTGGGTCAACTGATCGGGGTTTAGGCGCAGAAGTGCTTCTTCTTTGGTAAGTAAGCCTTCGTTAACCATGTCGATGCTGGTTTTCATGGATGCTGCCGCGTTCATTTTGGCAGTACGGGTTTGTAGCATGTAGAGTCGGCCCTCTTGTATGGTGAATTCCATGTCTTGAACTTCATGGAAATGGTGTTCCAATGTTTCGCGGACTTTACTTAGTTCAGCATACCTTTGAGGCATGGTTTGTTGCATTTCTGCGATGGGGTGAGGTGTGCGGATGCCCGCTACGACATCTTCTCCTTGGGCTTTCTGCAGGTAATCGCCGAAGAGTACGTTCTCGCCGGTACCTGGATCTCTTGTGAAGGCGACTCCGGTCGCCGAGTTTTCGCCCATGTTGCCAAATACCATGGCCTGCACGTTGGCGGCAGTTCCGTTGGCAATTTTTGGGGTGATTTTGAATTCACGCCGGTAATCGATTGCGCGTTTTCCATTCCATGAGGAAAATACGGCTTCTATTGCCATGTAAAGCTGTTGGCTGGGGTCCTGTGCCAGAGGCTTACCCGTGCGTTCTTGGATGATATGTTTGAAGTTGTTGGTGAGTTCCTGCATATCCTGTGCAGTGAGTTCGAGGTCTTGGGTGACTTTACGGTCTTCTTTAAGTTTCTCCATGGCAAGCTCGAATTCTTTATTGTCGATGCCCAGCACAATGTTGCCGAAAAGCGAGATAAAGCGGCGGTAACTGTCCCAGCCAAAACGTTCGTCGCCGCTGCGTTTGATGAGCCCCTTTACGGTGGAGTCGTTTATGCCCAAATTCAAGACGGTATCCATCATACCGGGCATGGAGATGGCGGAGCCACTGCGAACCGAAACCAAAAGTGGGCTATCGGAATTGCCAAAGTGCAGATTCATTTTTTTCTCCACTTCAGTCATGGATGTCTGAACCTGGTCGATTAAACCCTCTGGAAACCGGAAGCCGTTAGCGAAGTATTCCAGACAGGTTTCAGTCGTAATCACAAAGCCCGGGGGGACCGGGAGACCAATTTGGGTCATTTCACAGAGTCCTGCACCTTTGCCGCCTAAGAGTTTTTTATCTTTTCCGTTGCCCTCTCCAAAGAGGTAGACGTATTTTTGGGCGGTGGTTTTGGTTTGGAAAGAGGTTTTCTGTTTAGAGCTTGGGCTCATTGTGTCCATCAAAAATCCCTCATACACATATTTTTTGATATTGAAATAAAGGTGTGTGACTGCAAAATCCAGACAACAGAAACACACTTGTTTGTGTGTTGTTTGGTGAAAACGCGAGATCTGTTTTATTTCGTCTTTTAGTTCAAAAGGTGTTTTCACTAATTTGCTACTTGTAACGGTTTGTCTGTTCGTCACAAAAGCTGTTGCCCCGCATAAAACCGCGTTTTTTTGCTTGAAAATAGTGTTTTATTAGTTAACCATGGAGAAAAACTCGGGTTGAAGCCGTAAAACGCTTTTTCTGTCGAGTTTCTGAATTACAAAAAAGTTATCGAAATGTTAAAAATTAGTCAGTAGTAGTGGTTTATGCTGATAAACAGTTTACCTTAAGCTTGGTGGCGTGGAAGGCAAGGTTTATCTGCCCTAAAACGGAATATTTATATCAGTTAATGTCTCTTCTAAAGAAACTCAGCTACTATTGCTAGCCCCGCAATTATCACATGGCGGCGGCTCAACCCGTACCGAAACGGCGAATTCGCCTTACAGGGATGATGGTGTTGGCCTCCAATTGCGGGGACACGAATGTAGACCCGATAAATTGCTCTATTGGGTCTGAATTGGGCTTTGACGTATAGAGTGGAATGTTTCTCCCTCCAAATCCAGGTTAAGTAACAGAAATGCGAGGAGAATTGTGTCACAATTTCGTACCACACAAAAAACAAAAGTTCCGACAGAACAAACGGAGTGCACAACTCCGGTTGATCCTGCCGGACCCCACTGCTATCGGGATAGGACTAAGACATGCTAGTCGAGTGATTCAGGCAAAACGAGTCACGGCGCACAGCTCAGTAACACGTGGCTAATCTGCCCTTGGGACAAGAACAACCCCGGGAAACTGGGGCTAATTCTTGATAGGTGAAGAACACTGGAATGTGTCTTCACTCAAAAAACTTCACGTTATCCTCGTGAAGTCGCCCAAGGATGAGGCCGCGACCGATCAGGTTGTTGGTGAGGTAATGGCTCACCAAGCCTTTTACCGGTGCGGGCCGTGAGAGCGGGAGCCCGGAGATGGGCACTGAGACAAGGGCCCAG
>JAIRTW010000020.1 GCA_031254875.1 Candidatus Bathycorpusculum termitum | reverse complement strand
TTAGTATTGGCAGCATTGTTTTGATGTGGTTTTCCATACAGTTGCATCAGCTTCGGGGGTATGATCGTTATACGTGCTAACACTTATAAACTTTCACAAGTTATTTTTGCACAATTCCTCACCCCAAAGGTCAGTTCATCACACTAATTCCCATATAGGGGGTTACCACTCAGCAACTAATAGCACTAACCCCTTAGCACATACCACACACATAGTTACTCACCTGCAAAAATATTGCAATAAAACAAACAAAAAAAATCAAACAACACAAAATTTTTCGATATAAAACACTACATATAGCAGAAGCCGGCTAAACAACAACCATAAGGCATACTTTTTATTTTTTCCTATGGGGAGAAATAACACAAAATTACGGAGGCGTTTGTGCTAAACTTGACAAGTTAACACATACTCAATAAAACTCTTCAAGCTTAAAAGTTAAAGAGGGAGAAATTAATCTGCCTCGGCTAGTTTACGCTCCTTAATTTTAAGAGCTTCATCGACACCGATGACTCTAAAGGTTTCAGTCAGCTCATACTTATGCAGGAACTTCTTTACAGTTATACGAACGTACTTTTTACTGAGCGCCTCACCTTCACCTTTAACAATCACATTCTTGCCTTCGGTACTAACATCGCCACCTGTTTTCTCTTTAAGAAAATCAGCCAACTTTTCGACGATTTTCCCCTCACCTCTAAGCTCGGAAGCATCGACTTTCATTTCAACCATTTCATGTTTCACCTCGATTAACCGCACCTGATTGGGCTTGTACTGTTTTCTTCACGTCTGTTACCTTGATAAGTTTTCCGCTTTTGTCAGTTCGCCCGTCGAGCTAATTCATTGCATGCGCTCTAGCTCTAGTGCTCATCATCCAACCAGTAAATCATCGACGAAACATAAGACTGTTATGCTCAAACAGTTTTGTATCTTTGATGACCCCTCGATTAGGGCTGAGAGGAAGGGGTTTCTTAGAGGATAGGAAGCCCCTTTCGGTTGGAGTATGAGTTAAGGCGACAGGCGAGTATGTTTGGGTTGATTCGGATTTGGATTGTTCTGCTGTGAGGTTTATGGTCGATATAAGGAGATGGAGGATTGCGCGTTCAAAGAAAATTGATGCTACTAAGAGGGGGCTTTGGGACAATATTATTTGTGCCAGGTTTCTCTTGCATTAATGCCTTCAAGATAATTCAGATATCATAAGCGTTTGATGTTTAGGTTACAGGCAATTTTGTACATGAGTATAGCGTTGTAGGGTAGTCGTCCGTCTTTGGTTTGGTTTTTGCGTATGGCTGTTTCGATGTGTTGGCGAAATATTTCCCAATCAATTAATTGATTTGCTTTTGTTAGTGGGTCGCTAGTTTTGAGAGTTTTTCTAGTTGTGTTTTTGTTCCAAATAGGTGCAACTGGCCCATGTTGATTTCTCCATGTTTTGCTACGCCCCATGCCCTTGATAGTTAAGATATTTTCGGAGGTTGCCAATAGTATATTTGGTTGTATTTTATACCATGTGTTGGAGTGTCAAAAATTATGTCGAGTTTTAAACCGTATTGCGCAAGTTTATTTTGCAGTTGAACCCAAATTTGCCGCGAGGTATCATCCGCATTCCATAAACCCCAAATATTATCCTCAGAACCCCGCATACCCCACCCATAATCTTTAGGCAAAACCAACGCAACCTCAGATCTAATTCCCCCCTGCACAACATCATCATTTTGCACTACATCAACCCAAAAACGCTCCAAAGCACAAAAATGCTCCTCCTGCAACGTCCCAAAAGCCCCCGACATATCCCCTGCATAATTAAAGACAACAACATACTCCGCACCAGCCTCATATGAAGCACACATCTGACTATACATTTCTTCCCCACCAATCAGATAAGGCGGATGAGTATAGGTCCAAGTTATAATCATACCCCAACTCTTCCCCTGCAAACTAGCCGCCCCCCTAACCAAACCAACTTCCTGAACAACACTATTATTCCAACCCAACTGAGCAAAAACCACATCATACCCGCTTTGATAATCCCACCAATAAAGCGCATAATCCGAAGTAAACAACCTAATAGACGATAATGAGTCATCAAACACGCTTAAGCCATCTTGCTGATTTACAATATAGAGATACGCAACATCACTATATGTTTGAACCGGAAGCAAACTATATACTTCTTGATAGGTCTGAAACTGAGAAATATTTCCTTGATCACTTACCAAATAACCAAAATCATCTTGCACACGCCCATCGGGCTGATAAGTTAGCGTCCTATCGATACTGGAGGCATTGCTTGTTGTATAACAAATAGTACCATTAGGATAATAAACAGTCTCAGAAAAGATAATATCATCTGCTGGACTCGTTGCGATATCTAAATCATCGTTGACAATCGGATCACCGGGTCTGTGCCAATCAAATACTGGAAGAGGTCGGGTTCTTGTGGTGATTGCTCCTGACATTGAGTAAATAGTGTGGCTGAGCTGTGTAGTACTGTTTGATATGCTACATTGAATTGTTTTGTCTTGCATTTTATAAATAAATTGTTGTGTTGTAGGGTTATATAGTGTTCTTTCTTCGTCGAGCATTTTTCCGCCCGGCTCATCATTATAATATATGCCTAGAAAATGGTTGCCCCATCGTGTTGGGGCGGTGTTGAGGATATTGTATAGGCTACCTCTGCTATTGTGAGTGTAACTTAGTATGATATTTAGCCCTGCATCTACGGCGTAATCACATATCTCCTCAGTAGCATTGAGATCATACATCAAAGAACCGGACTGCATAACAAACAAATTAGTGTAGTCTTTAACTTTGTCAATGAGCAGTTTAGCATCAGCGACACTGCCGCCGCTGAAGGTTACCCCAACATAGAACGGCTGCACAGACTTACTTTCAGTAGACCCATCCCTAACTATAGCAATGACCGCTATTAACACAATCACTATCAATAATACAGCAACAACGACATGTAGTACTACTCGCTTCACCCAACAATCACCTTAAGATCTTCATCATTAGCCCATCCACACATAGCTCCTATAGACCTATTAACTCTAAGGTTTAGTGTTTGTAGGGGGCTATAAACATATGAAAAAAGAAGAGGATATGAACGTATTTTTTAGTTGCTGTTGATTTCATGTAATGATAAGATCCGGCATCGGAACGGTTCACTTGAAAACCCGATGATGTTTCACGAGGTACCGACTAAACATTAAACTCGTCGAATAGATTCTATAATTTGAAGAAGCCCAACATACACGTGATAGAATTTCTTTTCAACGTTGAGAAGCAAAAACGCTAACTAAAGAAACATAGAATTTTGTCCCAAATCGGGAGGGAGGGTTAGGTTTTTATTGGGTTATGACTAAGGTAGCGGGGTTAGGCTTGAAAGTTATACCGGTTATGGATATTTTAGATGGTACTGTAGTTCATGCGGTACGTGGCAGGCGCTATGAGTACAAGCCGCTTCAGAGTGTGCTTGTCCGCTCATCGGATCCCGTGGTGGTTGTGGATGCTTTTAAAGTCTTGGGGTTTGGGGAACTCTATATTGCGGATTTAGATGCCCTCATTGATTGCACATCTGATTTTGAGCTGTTCAGCCGTCTCACGGCTTGGGGGGGGTTATCGCTGATGGTTGATGCAGGTGTAACCTCCATTGAACGAGCAGAGCGTCTGCTTGAAAATGGCGTTTCAAAACTCATCATCGGAACCGAGACGCTCTCAGCTAAAGACTTCATCGCAAAAGCTGTTGAGCGGTTTGGTAGCAATCGTGTTGTGGTCAGTTTGGATTTGAAGGAGGGCCGTGTCTTTGTCAATACGGGGGTTGATAACTCCATTGATCCGTTGCGTCTGCTTGGGGAGTTTGAATCTATGGGAGTTTTGGAGGTTATTGTGCTGGATTTAGTCCGGGTGGGCAGTGGAGAAGGTGTCGACACTGAATTTTTAAAACGGGCAATCAGCGAAACGGGATTATCGGTGTACGCCGGTGGGGGTGTGCGAGATATTGTTGACTTAGTTGAGTTGAAGGCTCTGGGTGCGGCGGGTGCTTTGGTGGCAACGGCTCTTCATACAGGTAAAATCACAGTTGAAGACCTCAAACGTGAAGCCTTCATCTAATCCAATCTGATCCGTCAGCTGATTTTAGCCAGGCATACAATGCCGCCAAGCTGTGTAAGCCGCATGCCAGCGTTGGATTCAGCACTGATAACACGGGTTTTAATTTGCTTGTTTTGGGCGATCTGCATAAGACGGTGTATACGATTTTTTTGGCGACTGCCCGTGAGAAAATCATCGGTCAAAAGCAGGTATTCAGGTCGCGGTTTACCTGGCAACTGAGGGTTCAAAATAAGGCTCTCGGCTTCTTGCAATGAAAAAAACACTAAACTGCTATCTGCGCTGAGACGTTTCTCGAGAAGTTCAAGCAGATTCTCGGTTTCTTGTTCGGTGTTTGTTTGGATTAACTGCTTAAAGGCGGGCTTTTGTGTTAAAGCGGCAACCTGAGCGGGGGCATCAGCAGAACCCGATATCAAAGAGATAGTGGCTTTGTTTGTGCCCTGCAGAAGCCATGTGTGGTGACCTGTTATGTGGGTTTGGAGGTCTTGGGCGTAGCTGGTTCGGGGCGCAGAAGCAATTATGATGCTTTGAACGCCTGTTTTGAAGGTGGGCCTGAGTGCGTTGATAATGGTTTCGTGAAAATTGTAGAGGACTTTTTGGTCTCTTCGGCTACCGTTTAGCGGTATGGTCTGTTGGAGTTTAGCAACTTGACTAAAAACCTGCCAAAGCACCGCGTGGTCTTCTTCTATACCTATGAGTATAGCAACTGGGTATCCGCGTCTGTAGCCTTTAGGTTTCATGCTGGATATTGTTTGAGGCGGCTTATTTTAGTTGTCCGCTATCATCTGAAACGGCATGTTTATGAAACCCATGGCCCGCTTAATATTTGGATAGTTATGGTTATAGTTGACAACAAGCAGGCCCTTGACTTAGAGCTTGCCAAAGCTAAACGTACCCTTGTATTATTTTATGCGTCATGGTGCCCGCATTGCATACGGTTTATACCTCTCTTTAAAGAAAAAACAGCGGATTTAACGCTCAGCATAGTTCAGGTACGCATGGACGACTATGATAGCCCGCTGTGGGATGACTATGAGGTTGCTACTGTACCCACGGTTATTCTGTTTGAAGATAGAAAGGTCAGCCGCCGGCTCGACAGTCTGCCGGGCAACTGCATAAAGGACGAAAAATTCACTGCCTGGCTACAAGAAATCAAGTAGTCCCAACCAGCTGGGCAGATACTTTACCCGACGCTGGCATATCTGTCTCGATAGATGGGTGTCCAAAAAGATTCTTTATATTGCTCAGACAACATTTTACATAGTGGCTTTTTAACTCTCATTCCAAGAAAAAGACGCTGCTGATCAGTCGCTTGTGTTTTCAAAAGCCAGGCATCTTCTGAGTGATTGTATGAATAGGAAAAATAGTTTCTATGTATTAGCAGTTATGCTTCTTGTTTTAGCTTTATTTTTTTCAACTATGCCACCGGCAAGTGCAGATATTCAACTTACACAAATAAAAACCAACTTGAGTTTCGCGGGAAATGACGTGGACACCAATGGGGTGCTTTGGGCGGGAGACCGAAATTTCGGATTATGGAAAAGCACCGATAACGGTGTTTCTTTTCAATTTATTTACCGGCTGCCCGGCGTTTTCGATGCAACCAACGTCTACTCGGGGCTTGTCTGGAATGTTTTTGTGGATTCTCGGAACTATATTTTTGCAAGTGCCGGCGGCACCAACGGGCTTTATCGTTCCACCAACGGTGGTGCAAGCTTCACTAGGGTTTTAAACACCAACGGAAGCCACAGTGAATCCTTCTACATAGCCATGACTGAAGATAATTCAGGCAACCTCTACACCATAACATATACCAGTGGATCAGCCCAGCCCCAGATCCTCAAAAGTACAAACGGCGGTGCCAGTTGGACGAGAATCGGCACAGGCATCTCAAACGTCTTGCACTTTCATAACATAAAATTCAACCCATACAATGGTTACATCTATTTGATTACAGGAGAAAATCCGTCGTATGCCAGCTATAGTGATGGTGAAAAAATTTTTCGCAGTAAAGATAACGGCGCAACTTGGACGTTGGTTGTGGATAGAAACAGTGCGTTGGGCACGGTCTATTTAGCCATGGCGTTTGCGGAGAACTATGTGTATATCGGGCAGGACTACCCCAGCCGGGTTTGCCAGATACATCGGTTCCAAGATGATGGAAGCAACAGACTGTTTACACCACAGGTTGTCTATAATCCGTCTGCAGAAGGAGCCATGCCCTTTATGTCAGGTGTGTATTTTAGCAATGTGTTAGTCTTTGCTAATTGTGCTGAAATACAAAACGGCGTTACACGAGTTGTAGCCAGTGGCGACGGCATAAACTGGAATGTTGTTACCTCATCAAGCATAAGTGCTTCTGATGACCGATGGAACCACTTCACCATCCACCCCCGAAGCGGTGTTATTTTTGGAACATTAAAACCAGATTTTGCCTATCAAATCAGAGATATTCCCTCAGGGAATCCAACGCCTACACCAACCCCGACTTCTGTTCCGACTCCGACGCCAACGTCGACTCCTGAGCCTACCCCATCCCTAACGCCTACCCCGACGCCGACACCTACACCCACAGCCACACCAACACCCAGCCCAACACCTGCACCTACACCTGAACCAACCGCCACCCCAACCCCCACACCTGCCCCAGCAACAACCACACCAGCAACCCCCCCACCGTCCACTCCAACACCGCAAGCGGCAATACCAAGCACAGTCAGCAATCCCGCCTCAACCGCCACCCCCAAACCAACACCTATACCACCGACACCGACATCTCTTGAGTCAACACAGACCCCCAGTCAAACGACCCCAGCATCCGCAACACCCCAACAGACACACAAAAGCGCTACGGTTAGTCTCTATGAAATAACGATAATTACCTCGTTGATAACAGTGGGGAGCCTGCTGTCGGTGGCCCTGATAAAGAAACGGCGCAATAGATACAACAACAGACAACTTAGCTAATTAGTTAGTTTAACCAGATAGAAGCGCAAAGTCACACCTCCAAAGAGATCATATCCACAAATCACAAGTTGTCTCAGCGTATACCCATCAGACAATTTATTTTGGGCTCGCTAGTTGGAGTGTGGGTGTTCTGCATTGCGTAGTATCTGCGATTCATTTGATTGTGCGTCTTTTTCTTTTGTGGTGGTATTCTATTTGTTTGGGGGGTTGTTTTATGCGTTGATTTTTTCTAAATTTGATGCGGGAGGAAAGAAGCCTTATATTTTAAGGCCGGGTTTATGTAACAGAAAAGAGAGAGGAATTTTAGATTGGAATTTTGTCCCAATTGTGGTTCACGTCTTGAACCCAAAAAAACCGGCGTCGGTAACGCCTTTGTGCTTTGTTGCGCAAAATGCAACTTCACTAAGGAACCTGCAGACATAAAAGCTGAAGCCCGCACCGGTGCGGTCATCCAGCCTAAACCTAAACCGTTTATGACGATTATCAGTGAACAGGATCAACAAATCACGCCCATGCAGTCAATAAAGATGAAATGTGAAAAATGTGATAACAACATGGTCTATGTTTGGCAAGTGCAGACGCGGGGCGGTGATGAAGCCACCACACAGTTTATGCGGTGTACAAAATGCGGACATACATTTAGGGAATACACCTGATTTGTCGTTCACCAAAATAATGTCCATTTTTGAAATTATCTTATTAATAGTGATATCGCTATCCAAACTTCCCATCGGTTATGCCAACCAGACCTCAGGTCATGTTTGCGTTTATTGAAGGTTAAGAGGTTTTTTCTGTAAAAAACTTCCAATTATCTATGGATCTAAACACGAATTTTCTACTTTGAATAGAGGTATTCTAAATTGGTGCACTACATAGTTATAGAATGTTAAATAGAATTCCCAGAATTGTCATGTATGCAGCGATAAAAATTGCCGCGTTTATTATCCAGCTTAAACTTGAAACTAAAAACCCTTTCTTGAAAGGTTCAGTTCCTACGGCGGTAGTAACTATAGCAATTCCGATTGCACACAAACTAAAAATGCCCATTATAGCCAAATTGTTAATTCCGGTAAGTATTGGTATTACCGTCAGTATCATTAAAATAATTATACCATTTAATGCGTTATTTTGATAAAGGGATTGGACATTAAATTTTTTAGCAAAAAAAGCGGCGAGATTGGAAATAAACATGTACTCAATAACTATAATCGCTGTACCAAACAGAGATACTGAAAAAATAATTACAATACCTAAAAGCATCATATTACTGTTAAATGGTGTATCCAAAAATATGCGTGCTATCAAACCAATCGCAATAAGAAACGAGACAAACAATCCCGCTATTGAAACCTCTTTAAGTTGATTTGGTTTTAAAGGTCGCTCGTCTACACGGGGGTGTGTAGAAAAAATGCCTAAATTGAATCGCTTAGGTTTCGAGTTTGTGACTACCTTGTTATGTTCATCCATTTTTGCCAAAGCACTTCTCAAAGCTTCAGGGTCAGAGGTCTTATCTGCCATAGTCTCAAAAGAACGCGACAAAAGACGGGAGAAAAGGAAAAACATCACAGTTATTGCAATATATATACAAATTTGTACTATAGGTGTGTTGATTGCCGCAATCGACAGCATTGAAGTATAAACGATTAGAATAAAAATTCCGGTTAGTATTCCTGTAAGATTATGCATCAGGCGTATGTGGTTACCTTCATGTTCAATAATTGCCGCATACTCGGACGGGTTATCATTAAAAAGTTTCAAAAGACCAGTACTTATGATAATATATTGAAAATGTTTGCAGAACCCTATGGCTATGGCATTTGCTATTGAATCCTCTATTTTAAATACAGGCACACCCGAGGCAGTATGTCCAAGAGTTTCAAGCTCGCCCTTCTTTATTTTATTTTGCATTACTCTTTTTGTCATTAACACATATATTGAGACAAAAAGAGCTATTCCAATAATTAAACTCCAACGTAAGCCAAGCGTTGAAAGTGTTAAATAAGCAAACATAAAGGGTATAATGTACGACCAAAACGTAGGTACAACAATGCCCATAAGTCCTACGCCGTGTCTTTTTGCAGCATTAAGCATTCTCATAGTAAAATTATCTCCAAAATAGCAGATAAAGCCATTAGCGTCATAAAGATAAGCAAACATCGAATTAGGGGGGTAGAACGTTTTCTAGTCTTTAAAGCAAGAGAAATTAATAAACTGCCTTCGATAAAGGCAAACAGCCCCAAAGGAGAGCCTGTTTCGGATTTGATTTATTTTCTGACATAATAATCACTGCGTGAGGAGCTTATCGAAAGTGTTAATAAATATTTCGCATGTATTTTCTAGTTGTCTTTTCCAGAAATTATTTCCTCTTTTGGGATTATCTTACTATTCATTAGTGGACCAACCAAAAACTTAGCCGCATGCGTTGATTCATTGTGGGAAATTGTAGTTGTTGTTTAGGAGTGGCTGGCGAGCCTCGGGCTTGGAAACTTGCCTGCGAAGTTCTGAGGGAGGAGTTCGGAGCTGACATAGTAATATGTTAAGGCGTCGGGCATTCTATCCTACTATGCGAACAAACACCATATAATGAGATAATCCTCAAAAATGGAAAATATTTTGGTGAAGACAAATACACCTGATTTTGGAAAATTATTTAAAGCATTATATCGCATGATACCTTCGGAGCCAAAACCGAAATGCCCAAAAAAGAAAAACCTTTAACTAAAAAAGAGAGAGACGAAAAAAGGAAGGCAAAAAAAGCACATAAGAGCAAAACACAGACAAGCTAAACCGCTAGCTACTACGTTTTGCTCTCTCCTTCTGTTTTTATTTTTTAGTTTTACCAACAATACAATACAAGTTATGCATGTGTCGGTTTTTAAACTCCAACAGTGTTCTTTTGGTGTCGATGAAGATAATTGCACGTAAGGATAGGCATTGCCTATATGACTGATGTTTAATCGAATCTGAGACGCATTTGGGCAAACGTTAATTAGTATTTCCAAATGGTTATGCTATCTGATAGCTATGCCCAAAAATCCCATAGGGCCCTTCTGGTTTATACGCGAAGACGGCAAATTTATCCAATGTAGCAAAGATGCCTTTGATAGAGCCATCTCTGAAGGTAAAAGTATCAAGTATAATGGTTATCCCAGCAGAAAGATGGAAAAAATTGCTGATGCATTGGAGGCATCTCGGATGTTGCTTCTGTCCAATCCGGATTTGTCGCCGAAATTACGCTCAGTACTCACCAACCCCGTCAACGTAGTGCAAGTTGAAGTTATCGAAGTTGATGACCCAGAGTTTTGGATAAAGGAAGCAAAGAATCCCAAATATCAAAAATAACTGCATCTAAGCACAGATGTATAATTTTTCTTCAGGGTGAAAAATTAGGTTTGAGGGTGGATCTTAGTTAGGTTGAGACTTGCCGGTTTTTCTAAACATCAGGTTAGCGATTCCGGCCACAATTAAAGCGGCCACAGTCCATTCAATAGTTGTAAGGTAACGTAGCAAACCCAAAACTATCAATACCACCAAAAGCGCTATCGCAACAATACCGATTATTTTTTTCTGTCGAATAACTTTCTCAGACATCGCTTTCCATGCTACAACAGCACAAAGGACCTTAAAATGGTTATGGATAAATAAGGGTAATTATGAAAGTTAGATTAACCTAAATGCAGGATACTGCAGAGTTTGCGGTGAAAAATATAGGAAACGGTGATACACAACTGGCAGGTAGCCAAATATTGTGCTTGTATGAGTAATATGGCAGGTGATTATTTGATTATTACAACTTCAATTTTTGTTATAAAAAAATATTTTTTTTAAAAAAAACGAAAATATCGCATATCAATCTAATTACGAATATTTAATATGCGTCGAATCATTTAGGTGACCATTGCGCATAAAGAGCAAGATTTAGTTCCAGGACATAATCTATTATACCTGCATCTAAAATGCCAAAGGTTCGGCCCGTGCCACAATACGTGCCGCCGCCATCAGATCTTGTGTTCCATCCAACAAAATTATATCCAGCTCGGGCAAGATCACCTGGACCAAACACTGTTACGATATCTGCGTCACCATACGATTTTTTGTCTACAGGAACCGTTCCGTCTGTGCTATTGTTGCCATCATATGTTATGGTATATTTTCCGCCGGCATTAACTGTCAAGTTACAACTCGCTGTCAAACCGTTCACAGTCGTTGCCGTAATCGCCGCTGTTCCTGCGGTTTTTGCTGTTACCAGTCCGTTCGCGGTCACTGATGCCACCGCAGGGTTATCGTTCGACCACGCGACAGTTTTATCCGTTGCGTCATTAGGCATCACCACTGCTGTTAAGGCCATCATTTCACCAGCAGTCAGTGTTACCATAGTTTTATCCAATAGTATGTTTGTTTCAGGCACAAATATTCCGTTGCCTTCCATAACCCTCACGTCAAAGGTAGTTGTGCAACCGTTATAGGTTACCGTAACGGTTTTTGTTCCACTGGTCTGTGAATCAAAACCGTCTACTATAACAGAACCTTCCAAAGTTCTTTCTTCTTTTACATTTAGCGCTGTCATAGTATTTTTTACCTCAAGTCGTTCAGAAGGATAATCCGCATAATTCACTTGAAGGGCAAGTCCCGCTAAATCCAAGGCTTCACCAATTTGATACGTCAATTTCACAGGCAATGTTTCTATTTCAACATTGTCCACATTGACTTTAATCAATTCGATATTATCTACGTAAAAATCAGAATACGGAAAGCCTTTCCACATAAAATGCATAACGAAATAAAATTTATCTGGCGTAGTAAAGGTGATGAATTTGTTTTCCCAGTCATCTTCAGTGAAAAGCAACATATTATGATATTCAAAATCGTCAACAGTATCAAGTCTATATTTTATACCCAAATCCCCACTACCCTTAGCCCAAACGCTAAAACGGTAAGTAGTATTGGGTTCCAAGGCCAATATTTGTCCGATACCTCCTGTAGAGCCAAAAGCTATGCTTAAAGCGTTAGAACCGTCATAAGATGCACCATTTACTATCGATATTGCGTTTCCGCCCCAGTTCATCCAACCAGACAAGCCGAGCTCAAATCCGCCGTTGGTAATCAGCGGCAAATTTGGGTCAAAATCTGGCACGGGTGTAGTTAACAATCCACGGTTGTCAGCCCATACACATTCTCCCACCCATGCGAGATTAGTTGGCTTGGTTCCATCCGTTTTGTCGATTGTCCATCCGCTTCCTTCGCCTGTGGTAGTGAGTGGCAGACTGTTATCCCATGCCCAGTATATTCTGCCGATTCCATGGGAAATGGCTGACTCATACATGTTTTTAACAGCCTCATGTTGACCTCTTGTAATGCCTACACCGAATTCGCCAAGTATTACGCATAGACCGCGATCTTTTGCATCTTGGAAATAAGTATCAAATCTGTCTTTTCCATCGGCCCACGCATCATATACATGCAGAGAAAATACGAGATTAGTATATTGTTCATTAAGTGTTGGACCCATTCGTATAACCGCGCTGTCATATGAGGAGGCGCCTCCATAGTAGCTGTTACCCTGTCCCCAGTTGTGCTCGTCTAAAACGATAATGTTTTCTGCACCGGTATCTCTGATAGCCTTAATTACAGCATCATGTATGTTAAGCCATTTGGTAGCAGATTCCTCAGTGTTATCAATACCCGGTTCGTTCATAATATTAAACCATACATAAGGGTTATCGCTAAAACGTTCAGCCTTATCAACCCACCAGTCTATCATCTCAGAAAGAGCAGGCACATAGTCGTTCCAGTACTGTCGCTCGTTTGTCCAATAGCCCGTATCACCCGGCCAAAGACCAGTCCAGTCATGCAATTCAAGCATCACCACAATACCTCTGGACGTAAATCCATCGATTATCTCGTCAAGTTCTTCACTATAGCTCTGTGACCATGTCCAAGCCATACCCATAGTCATATACAACCGGATCGTATTGAATTGCCATACATCCACTATTAAGTCTAAATCCTGAAGTGTAGATCTTGCAAACCCCCAGTCAGGTCCACGTACGTTGACACCCTTGACTAAGAACTCGCTACCATCCAAACCTATTATTTTTGTTCCCTCAACTTTAAACGAAGCCGTTGCAGTCGTTACAGTCACCTTACAATTTGCCGTGAGATCATTCACCGTTTGGGCTGTGATCGTTGCCGTGCCGGTCGCTTTTGTTGTCACTACCCCGGTTTCTGATACTGTCACCACAGAGGTATTGCTACTCATCCACGTAAGAGATCTATCAACCCCGTTAGCAGGCAGTACTGTTGCCACAAGCTGCCGTGTTGCGTTCACACTAAGCGATACCGCCATTGGCGAAATAGACACCCCTGTCGGCAAAATCACATCGCCGCCATTGCCCGACCATTGGGCGTACAGGGTAAGAGTTGAGCCCACAACATAATCGAGTATACCCACATCCATAATGCTAAATGTTTTACCCGGGCTACAATACGTACCGCTGCCATCCGGCCTTGTGCTCCAGCCAGCAAAAACGTGTCCTGTCCTTGCAAGATCACCCGGACCAAACACAGTCAGCACATCATCATCGCCATATATCATTTCATCGACAGGAACTCCCCCATCGGTACTACCATTCCCATCATATATTACAGTATATTGATCAACACCATTCCTTGTTGTAATCGTCGCCTGGACGGGCACTATGGCTGTTACCATCTCCGTCTCAGACATCGCTACAACCAACGTGTTGCTATGTGTCCACGTAACATCCTTGACCGTATTGCCAACAGAAAGCGGCACCTGCGCGAACATACACAGAATCAAGACTATCGATACAATAGAAAGAGAAATTTTAGCTCTACTTTTAAACATATCTCATTATGCCCCTAAGCGTATTAGCCCTTAGACTATTTATAATTTTACACGAAAACCAACGCTTTTTTCCAGAAATCACGTTCGATACAAGCCTTTTTGTCCTGATGTTAGTAACGTTTACGTACAAACGGCTTGCATAGCGCTTCAATGAAAGTTCACTATGAGTTTTCGCTCACTGCAGGGACCGAATAAATTTTCGGCAGACAAATTTGCCATTTGAGTCACAACCAAAACAGCTTACCCCAAAGCTCGCAAACCCCAGGGCAGTTTGTTCTTAGAGCCTTAAAGTAACCCAAGCATGCACACGACGATGCCAGTTCACCCATAAACCTCGTGACTGATGCAAACTAACAACAACTATGACCTGTTTAACGCATTTACAAAAAACAACACTAAATAACGGAATCAAGCAAAATTATTGTCTGATTTTAGTGCAGGATTTTCAAATGACCTTATTCGCCATCTTTAAACGCAAACAGTTTTTCTGAGGACACATCTCGACACAGCGCAGACAGAGCATACACATCGAAGTCGCAATTTTTCCTGTTTTTTTCTCATAGATTTCGGTGACCTGCACAGGGCAGACACGTTTGCAGATACCGCATTTGGTACATTTTTCCCCATCTTTGTCTAAGCTCAGAAGCGGCAACACCTGAAACTGCTTAGTCCTGTTTATCGCGGCAAAGGATATACCGGTGGGGCAGAAGCGGCACCAGAAACGGCGAATTTTAAATGATGCCCCCAGCGTAACTCCAACAAAGATAGCAGCAAGGGGTAGAGCGAAACCACTTTTCTGTAAGTACATCAGGATTTCACCCGCATATGGATAGGTAAAGTAGATGCCATTGATTTCGAAGAGTGCTCCAAACGGTGGCTGCCAGGGCAGAATTATGGGCTGCAGGGGGCCAAGAAAGATTGTGTAGGGTATAAACGGTGGACGCAGCCAAATGAAGTTTGTTAACTCTAAAAGTCCAGTTGAACCTAAAATAAAACTCGGCAACGCCAATAGAAGAATCATAAAAGCTACTACATAGCGAGTTTTGTGGAGGGTTTGATTGAGGTTTTTAGGTAGTAGCCAGTAGGGAATTCCTAGGTATCTACGTAACAGAGTAACGGTGTCCATGTATAAGCCAAACGGGCATATCCAGCCGCAGAAGAAGCGCCCAAAAAAAAGTGTTATGCCAAAAATCACAAGTAACAATACGCCTTTCCAGACGCCGATGATAGATAAATAGAGAATTAAGAGGAAGAACAACAGCTGAGTTATGTATCGGAGTATGCTGATTTTTTTAATTTTATATTTCACCCAAATCAACAAAATCATCTTGCGGAGCTGTTGCCCCTGTATGAGATTTTTTTGGGGTTTAAGTACATTTCTTAGCTAAACGTTGCTTGAACGGGTCTTATCAACTATGTGGACTGGTTTGTTGTTTGATATTTCTCAGCATGTAATAGAGGTTATAACTGTAGGGTTAGGGTAATTGGAAAATGAGACGGTCGTTCTCATAAATGGATGTTGTTCCGTTACATGTGAACCATTGTCCTGTTGTAAGGTAGAGAACCGTTGTTCCATTTCGGCCCACAAAAGTTAACGTTGTGTCAGCTTCGTTCCACTGCATCGTATAGATTCTTTGAATATTCACTATCTCCATGACTTCAGGGTTAGGCCGCGGCTGGAAACTCGTAACACCACAACATAACCCGACGAGCAGACCCGCAAGGAGTGCAACTATGATAGCAAGGTAGATATTTTTCATGCGTTACACCTGTTGGTATTGTTAAGGCTTGTTTATCAACGTTTTCAAATCAAGAAGCAGCTTTCCATTACAGGCTCACCATCAGTCAATCACAATCACTTTGGAATGAAGCTGAAGAGATCTCAGCACTTAAGTAAGCAACCGTTTTAGCATTTGTACAATTTTGGAAAAGAAGCTGTAGATAGAGCCCAAGTAGAGAAAGCTTGGGTTGCTGGAGCTCTGAAACCAATTAAAGGAAGAAAAGAATGGGAAAAATCTTAAAGCTGTAGTTGAAGAGGTGCCTAAGCTTCGTTTGGAGTTGGAGTCTTTAAAGGAGACTTTGGAGATTCTAAGTTGTGAAGGGGTACTGATCGTTTAGAGCAGAGTAAGAAGGATTTCGCTGAAGACCGCGTCTATACTCATGAAGAAATGCTAAAAGATTGGGTATTGATGAAGAAGTTTAATCTTTTTTATTCTAAGGCATTTTATAAGCAGTTTAACTGTTTAGATATGTTTGTGAAAGTTAGAGTTTTAAGGGACTTGGAACTTTTGGAAAGTAACCCGTTGGCAGGTAAGTTGTTGACGGGGGATTTTCAGGGTTTTAGGTCTTTTCGTGTGGGTAATTATTATAGTTATCATCAACAGGTGAGCATGGACTAAAAATTATGTTGATTGAACACCGCAAAAAAGTATGATACCTAAGCCTTGTCAGTTTCCAAAGTTTGAAAAGCATAAGTGCTGTAATGTATAAAAACGGCTAAAAGTAAGATAGATAACACCGTTGCTTTCCCCCCTCAACAAAGTACGCCTATAAAATTTCCTCAGCTTTGTGTACACACTCATATGCAAATTCATCGGTATAAAAAATTGTTGGATAGTAAACTAAAGCGACTTTGCTATGCCCTATAGTAATGCGAGCATTAAGATGCTCCTTTTTCATAGATATCGTTTTCTTAGTCCAGCTTAGACTTTGGCATTTCTCTGCAATGGCATCCACTATAAGTACAAGTGCAGTTGGGGTTATAGCCACTGGCACATTCATCATTGCAAGTACAGTCCTCAATCATGATAGTCCATTTAAGTCCAAACTTATCTTCAAGTTCTGCGTAGCATTTATTCCAAAAGGTTTCTTGAGCCTCACAAAACACTTTTCCACCCTCTTTTAGAATTTCAAAGGCGGCCTTAACATTTTCTGCACTATCGAGTTCTACGCAGGCAAAAGAACCATTACCAAACGTTGCTCTATTGTTGGGTGTTGTGTCACAAAGATAGATGGCGCCATGTCCAATGGGGAGTACTGCATGCATAACAAATTCTTCGGTGCCAGGCAGTATTGGATAATTCTCAGAAGGTGGTGCGTCTTTGTATTGGCAATAATTAGCCTTTGCGTTAAAGGCTTTCTCATAGAGCTTAATTGCCTCCACACAATTTCCATTAAAAATTAAATAAGGGGATACTTTCATTTTGTTTCATCCTCTACTTTTTTGATGCTCTTACAGTATATAAGGTTGTCAACAGAGCCATAGCTATTTTGAGTGAGCCATTAACTATTTCGCAACCCAATCAATTGATTTGAAACTTTCGGCTACTTTTAATGCCACATTTACCTATTCTTTGAACTACTTACAAGCTTTCGATGTGTGAACCCTTAAAAATAGCTACAAGATAGGTACATACGATGTTGCTAATCAACGTCCTGGGTCCAAACTGTAACAGTTTATCATTATGATGTAAACTCACGTTCAAATAAATTCGCGCATTTCCCCATTAACAGTTTTTCGACCAGCTTATTTCTGCCACTGATGTGGATAACGGTTACATAGAAAAGAGAAAGCTATCCGATTAAAAGACACACACAAATATTTAAGATTAGCAAAAATGCTTACAATAACAAAAGTGTTACAGATGCACAGAACCAAGCTTGTTTGGTTTACGGCCGGTGTTGTAGTGGCTGTTTCTATTTTTCTAATAGCAGTATTATACCTGCCAAATTCTTTGCATCACAACACCACACTTTTGGAAGTTAATCAAGCAGTTAAAGGCCAGTCTGAAAAACAGGCATTAACAGCAGCAGAAACAATAGATTATACCGACATTAGCTCGCTTGAACGGTTTGAGGGCCCAAGTGAGGCTGACGCATACATACACCCGGGAACGTATCTTTCATATACGTGGGCCAACTTTATTGACTCAGAGGTTATAGATTACTATCAAAATCGCTATGATTATCAGCAAAAACAGAAATATCCAAAAAGCGTAACATTTACGTATAATACAAATGTTATCTATATTGAGCAGTTACACATATCTAATATCACACAACAGCAACACATAAGTTCCGGCTATGGGACTGTAGACCCCTCAAGCGGGACCACCACCTGGAATAACAGAACAATCACTTGGAATAACATCACCACAGTCTTCTATGGTTTAGACAAGACCACACCTCTTAAAACAATAAACATTATGAATTGGGACATCTTTTATAAAAATCAAGCAACCTTTCATAAAATGCCACGCGAGTTCGACGTAACTTTTAACAACTGTTACCTAGTTGAGATGAACTTGACCTATGATGAAATTTATGGCCCACTTGCCGCCTTCTTTGTTGACAAACAACAAATAGTGGTCCTTGACCATAACTTTGAACCTCTATGGGTGAGCATAAACCCTACAGGAATGTTCGTTGCCTAACTCACCTGAAATAACCATATGATTAACAGGCACAACGCAGAAAGTTCTCACCAAGAACAAAGATGTGTTTATGGAGATTATGACATACATTATGGCTCAAGAAGCAATACAAACGTTATGTATCAAATTTCGCCATATGGCATGTTCTTCCAAATCAGCAAATGGGGTGTACGTCTACGCAAGGGGTTTTTTGTTGCCGCTACCAAACCAACGTCTATAGAGAGACACCAATGTGGCAAAAACTGCAATACTGAAAAGCACAAGGTAAAAGATGTGTGCCAATGCCAATGCAGGTTCAATCACTAGCAAAGAATCAGTAAAGGGATAACCAATGGTGCTTGGCAGAAGAACGGTCGTCAGAGGAATTATGAGCACAAGATTGGATAAGCGACCCTTAAAGAAGACTTTCCAGTCACGGGATATGATTAGCACAAGAGTGGCTATGACAAATAAACTTAGTTCCAAAGCGACATTTACACTGCTGTATATACTGATGAAGGGAAAACCCAGCTCATGCAACCCAAACCTTGAGAAGGAAAGCGGCCACAATAACAGCAATTGACCCCCAACGATAAAATCACCGATTAAGAAATGAGAAATCAACCCCAAAAAGTAAGGCACCGCCTTTTTACGGTAGATAATAAAGACGGGGATAAAGATAAGCGCCGCCACAATAAGCGAGTGCGTCGGACCCCTATGGAAAGGGGAGTGAAACAAAACCCCAAAGACGATGTCTATATCGGGCAGTATTGATAGAACCAGCAATAGAGGTATGTTAATCTTTGTATGCAACACCTTCGATGCACCTTTACCTAGAAGATAAGCAAGGGCCATGTGGCCGACAGCAAACAGACAGAAATTCCTCCAGTCTTTATTAGAAACGTCAGGTTACTTGGCTATTAAGGGTATAGGTCATCTCTTGGAGAGTATGACAAAGGGGTATTCAAGCAACCGATGTAGCCGTAAGCGGGCGACCAAGCACCTGACGCATATAATCAATTTCGATCACCATATCCAACCAGCACCCAAGGGAGATACTGATCGCGACGGCACACAACTAAATGCTCTGCCGTATGTCAGATCGGGTGTTCATCTTCATATTGCATAATACCCTTTTAGCTGTTGAGTTAAAAATTGCAGAGAGCAGACATTGGTGTAGTTTTCCAAGTGTACGTCAAACATCTTCTATAAAACGTTGTAGTGCTAACCTGTGTTTTTGTCTGTGGTGTTGTAGTAAACTACATATCGGCATAGAACCACACCTATATGTGATTGGGATGAGAAAAATATTTCGCGCATGCCTGTTTGCCCTGTTAATTAGTGGATTATTTTTTACAGGCATTGCTTATGCAGGTGAGGCGTATGCTGAGACAACTCCAAAGAAACCTGCTATACCCGAGTTTACCGTAAGCTTTGTTGAGTATTCTTATGATGAGCTTCCCGCTCAGTATATCGATTCTGCCACTGGGGGAACCGTAACTACCCAGGGTTATCAAAAAACAAAAAGAGCCATCGAAGTTACAATTAAAAATCAGCCCTCTTTTTCCAGATTAGAGTACAACATTAGAACGAAAGGGTATTTTGCCTCAGAAGACGCATGGGCTGAACGTTTCCGACCTTCCCAAGGCTTTCCAGTTCAGTCTGATTCTCAATATACTGTGATAACTTTTTGGGGAAGTTCCGATGACTGGTTTGATGCGGGTATTTCCGGATCGGGGGTTCAGGCTTATCCTGGTTCAAAGATTGATTTTCAAGTGGAGGCAATGAATGGGGGTATTACACAATTAATTTCACATCCCCTCGGCTTAGAGTATGTTTGGACGGGGGAGAAAAGTGGTTGGAGCAACACTGTAACTCTGACTATGTCTGCATACAATAATGAAGTATCTAATCAACTCGAATCAATGCCCTCTGCGACATCTAACGGCAACCAACCACAATCCCCAAATCAGACATACCCCAAGAACGCTATATTCACTCACCCAGCAACTCTGCTGATAGTTGGTGCAATCTTTGGAGGTGCCATTGTAGCCGCAGGTTTATTGATTTATTTTAGAAAAATCAGCCATCACTTTAAAGCTGAAAACTATGAATAAACCAAAGATCTAAACACATACGCAAAATGAATATACAAGCTATTTTCTTACAATACCTTGTTAGTATAATGGCATCTGATGATGCTCGGCTCTATTTGTTGGCAGTGCCATTGCTATTGGTTGCCTTGTGGGATACTGTATCGGTAAAAAACGAGACTTTAAAAATCAATAAGGCAAACAGCTAACAGATAAGCCTTTAAAAAATATACGTCGACGATTGGTTGGGGATTTCAAGTGTGTGTTTGCGCCGTAGAGGCTAAAGGGTTAAAGTGTTGTGTGATTGTCTGCTAACTAGAGTTTAAATGGTTGATTTTGCAACTCTGTTTAGAGATAAAAAGGAAGTTAGTTTTGGTTTTGGTTTAGCCCACAGGTTGGTTCTTTTCGGGTAGTTGACGAAAATTTTGGTCAAAAAACCTTTTAAAGGCTTATCACATTTCAATAGCCTATTGGAGATCGGTTTAATGTTCAAACAGCAAAATAGCCCTATTTCGTCGCCGCTATCCCCTGAAATTCAAGGCAGCGGCAAAAAACGTCATCGCACCGTCTATGTTATCTTTGCAGTGTTAGCGGTACTCATAGTGATAATCGCGGGGGCTCTTTTGATTCCACAAATTGTTGGTTCATCTTTGGAGTTAAGCCTAAACTATACGGTAGGCGATCGTATGGTTTATGAAACTACAAACATAGTAATAACTCAAATGGTCAACACATCCCTTGCTTTGCCCCCCACTGGAGGAGATCGTGAGAGCTACACTTCAACAATAATTATGGATGTTTTAAACTCAGATGAGGAGAGCTACACGATAAACCAAACAGTTACTATGATCCCCGACTTACTTGGCCATACGCTACCTTCAATTACACTAAACATCAACAAGACAAGTTATTACAACAACTTTTTAGCACCCGGGGCACCACTTATCTTCTACAACGTCAGCAATCCAACAATTTTAGCATATTTGGCTCAGCCTAAGGTTAAAGTCGGCGATGTCTGGAACATCCCCGTAAACACAGGTAATGCAAACTCTGGGCTGACAGGCGAGGTCACTTTAAAATTTGCAGAAATCCAAAAGTTAACCGTCCCAGCAGGCACCTTCCAAACCATGCGAATCGAAGTAACCAGCAATGCTCTAAGCCTTCACTCAGACGACGAGGGTATCTTTGCAAGCATCGACGGCATGAGTGTCCAACTAAACGGCACCTCATACATAGAGATGGGAACTTGCCGCTTAATTAAAGCTGACCTAACACAGCAGGTAGCAACCACAAATTTACCGGGAGCTGAACGCATAACAACCTCGTATACCGAGAGGACTTTGGTTGAGTATACAAAACCCTAATTTTTGTTTGACGACTTTTTTTGTCAAAAAACCTAAAATGCGAGCGCCTTGATATAACGTCGCATGAGTTCTAAAATCGAATCTCTAAATAAGATCCTAAAGGACGAAACAAGAAGAAAAATTATTCTGACCTTAACGGATAGAGAAAGCCTAAGCTATACCGAGCTCATGGAAACTCTGCAAATTGGTAGTAGCACTGGAACGCTTAATTATCATCTAAAGATCTTAGGCGACCTTTTGGAAAAAACGGAGGCTAAACAGTATAGGCTCTCTGAAAAAGGGAAACTCGCTTCCAGGTTCTTAACAGAGTTTCCAGAACCGGAGAGTACCTTGAAGACTAAGAAGGTTTGGTGGCGTCGATTTTGGATTGTAGCAGTTCTGTTTCCAACTTTGTTGCTGTTGATATTTCTGTATTTTTATTTTTCAGGTTATTTAGACACATATCAGGCGGTGCGAGCTGTATTTGGTTTCATTTCCTCAGTAACATTTGTTTATTTTTTCTATCGAATGATTGGCCCAAAAACCAAAGAGCAAAACCAAAAAGATCAAAATAGAACAATCCAAGAGGTTTTTGTTTCAGGAAGACCGCCCGAGGAAGTAAAAGAAGCGATCCATAGCTGGATAAGAGAAGAGAACATAAAAATAGAAGTTGAAAGAGAGGGGTTCATAAAAGGACGCATAGGAATTCCCAGCGGATTGGGGTTGACTGCTCCAAAGTATTTTGAGGTGTCATTCAAGCCCGATCAGAATGGCGTAAGGGTTCATACTGAGGGCTGGATTAGTATATATGATATAAGTGAGAGAAGCTTTTCAAACAAGATATTAGTCTCTGGCTGTATACCGCGAAGAAAGGGCTGGAAAATAATGGAACATCTCTGGCAAAATCTAAGAGCACTCTCAAAATAGAGGTTAGATTTAGTTTAACAGAAAGCCATTTTAAACCTACGGGTAGTTGGCGGCACCACCTAACTAATACACGGGTTATATGGTTATGTAACACCATATGACGTTGTCTAGAAGATTTCAAGTGTTATGTTAATTACCTGACTTTGAGGGCACTATCATCACTTGGACGTATTCTCAGTCTATTTCGCTGGGGGAATGTGCTGTATGATCAGATGCGGCTCTCGTATGAGTGGGGGCGGATTATGTGGGGTGTTTAATTATGCTGAAGATGCGGATGGTGTTTATGGAACTTTGCAGGATGAGCATTTTCAAGCCTTGGAGCGTTTCTGGTTTGATGTTGTTGAAATGGCAACGTTGTTCATGGTGGGGTTGGAGTGGAGACTGTTCTTGTTTTGCCCAAAAACTATGGCGGGGGTATGCGTCATCCCCAAGACCACATTTGGGGCATATGGGATGTCAATGGTACTTCTCAGCAAATTTGGACTCAAGTACAAAATAGGCTTAGTCAATATGGTTCAAAATTAGACATAGTCTATGAGGATCCGCCTATCCAGCCGCAGGTCGATACAGCCACATCTATCATTGGGACCAAACCGGCTAAGTGCGTCTGTAAGGTAGGTTAGCATCGCCGGAAGCGGATGGAGAGGAGATCTCCAGTTGGTATGTACTATGCAAAGTCAAACATGACAACCTACAAATTCAAACAAAATCGCAATGAGGTTTAGAGTGAGGGTTAGGTGAACACCAGCCGCAGTCAAGGTGACTGCCCGAAAAGCCGATGGACACACTAACAAGCAGAGAATTTTAGTTTAAGCCCGCAAAACGCATAAGCACCGTAATCATGAAGCCAAAACCGCAACCCACAGCAAGTATACGCAACAAAGTTTTATTGAGTTGTATCTTGGATGCAAGAGCAGACGTCAGTACCTCGGAGGTAATCAGCAGAATAATTGCTGTTACCGCAAGCCACAGGCTAATATCGGTGATCTCTAGAGGAAAGCTCATTTTTTTGTCTCCCAACAAAAGTGTACACTGCAAAAACGCTGTTTCCCGGCAAGATTTTTTGTTCTGAGATAACCACGGTTTTCCCCGAAGTCTTAGCAAGCGCTGAAGCTACGGCGCTGACAACAGGGCAACCCAGCAGGCTGAGGCTTTTGGGACTGCTCTCGGGGTTATATAGACTTTCATAGAGTATACCGTGTGCTCTAAACTCAGCGCCATTGGGTGTTAGGATCATGTCGGCGGATTTAGCTAAATTTAGATTTTCCGTGAGTAATTTAGGCAACCTATCAGCGAGTTCATCGAGACTGACTTTGCTAAGATCCAGCCGTAGTTGCCGCTCAATTTGCGTCATGATACCTGCACCGGGGGAGGCTACAAAAACACCCCGGGTTTGAGTAGAGATAAATTTGCTCTGTGCTAACTCTTCAATGGATGGTTTGCCATCAAAGTCCTCAGAAATAAAAACCACAGGTTCACGCAGATTCTTTAGGTAATCAGGCAAAGAGACATCTTTGGGATAGGCAGGAATGTAGTAGCCTTGTCCGTTGTATTTTAAATCAGTAATCATTCGATCAATGGTGGAGTAAGTGGATTGGGCGCTGCTGTCAAGCAGGCCGCTATCAACATAACTTCCGCTCCGCACCAAAGCAAAAAGGGCACCCCAAAAAGTTAAGCCTAATCCAATAAAGGCAGCTATCTGCATTTCAAAAAGAAAGGAGAAAACAAGCAGAAAAACCCCCGTGGCTAAAAAGGCCCCGGCGGTAAGCATGGCTGAACTTTTCGTAGCGGACTTCAAAAATAACACTCCATAAAAACAAGAAAATATGCTTACAAGTTAATACTCAACAACGTGCTTTAAGGTTTCTGGCTATCTACTGGTTGCGAACCCGCAACAACAGAAGCCGGCGGCTCAATGGTACCCCTGCACATCTTGCGCATAAACATCAAAGGTACATTAATAAACCGTGAAACAACGCCTAACCCCGAAAACATGGTGTGAAAATTCTCGATATCCATACGATTAACAGCGCCAAAAACAGGCGCCGCTACAAGATAGACCGCCCCAAACACAGCAAACCCTGCAACCAGCAACACAACATAGGGCAGATTCAAAAAACTAATAGCTACAAACGACATAACCGATGCAAGCAGAGAAGCCGCAAAAATTTTGCCAGAAATCCCAAAATCAGCTCTAACATGATATTTCCTCCAGCTCCAAACCAACCCCCAAATCATCCCAGGCATACTCGCGATAAGAGAACCCACTAAGCCGCCCATCACCGCATAAGCAGCTGACAACTGTGCATCTGAACCCCCAAGCGAAAAAGCATACGCCACCAAAAAATAAGCCAGCGGCAACCCAACAACCAAAGATAACGCACTCTGCTTCATGACCTGCTTAGTTTCACCGATACCAATTTGAAAGGTTCCTAAACTGACATTACCAAAGAGAACAAACAGATTAACCACTGCTGAGAGAACTAAAAAGAGAGGCGCAAAGGGAAACTTGGGTTCTGCCCCAACAACAAAGAGGGACTGAAAAAGACCACCCATAGGAAACAGGGTATTAACCAGTGGTGTTGCAAGCGTAATTAATACTAGGGTAGCGGGGACAAGAAGTAGCGCAGTATACTTTACCGAGAAAGCAAACACTGTTTTTAGAAGCGCGGGCTCTTTTTGGGGATCCAGCTTTGCGAAAACGGGAAACAGAGCCGTTGCAGTTGGAATAGAAACAAAGGTAAGCAAGACAGCAAAGTTTGCGGCAGTGAAAAAGTTGCCCATCATCCATGTGCCGGCGTAAATGGCCATAATAAAAGAGAAGACCTGGGGCAACACACCGGCTGCGATGGTTGATGCGGTCAGGGGCAGGCCATATTTTAGCATAGGTTTTAGGGTTTGTTTTATGTTGCATTTGCCGGTTTTATATTTACGCAGAGGCTTAAACATGACATAGTAGACCAAGAGGATAGCAATGATGCCTCCGGCGAGTATGGAAACCATAGCAGCGATTACTGCGCCTAAAACGCCGATGCCTAGTATGATTAGCAGGGGTCCTAGGGCAGTTTTGATGATGGCTTGGCTGATTTGGGTGAAGCTGTTGAGTTTCATGCGTTCGTAACCGACAAATACGCCGCCTGCGGCGGCTGCGATGGCGCCTGCAAATACAGAGATGGACATGATGCCTATGTAGAGGGATAATGCTTCTGCATTTTGGGGGCTGATGATGTAGGCTAGTGGCCATGCGAGTGCAAAGCAGATCAGAGACAAAGCAATACCGCTTAAGATCTCAAAAACGATTCCTGAAACGATGACATCGTGAATTTCTGAATTTTTGCCTATGCCCCTTAGTGTGGCGATTTGTTTTGTAATGGCGGCGTTGACGCCCCAGTCTCTAAAGAAGTTGATGATGGTTGCGGGGATCATGGCCATGCCGTAGAGTCCGACGCCCTCAGCAGGAAGAAGAATCCCCAAAGCGATGGTGCCTATGGCCATAATGATGGTGGAGCCGGCAACGCCCAAAAGCAGGTGAAAGCTGCCAGTAGCGGAGGTTTTACCCATCTCTATAGCCTTAGCCATCCGATTACCTCAAGCGTTTGTTATAGGGTTATCTTGTTTTTGTAAGCTTTAGCTATAGCTTCTAAATCCCTAAGGCCGTCTAAGCCTGTTGGTGAGGGCTCTTGATTGGTGTGGAGACAGGTTACGAAGTATTGAAGTTCATCGAAATGAGGCTGATTAAACTCTGAAATGCCGCGGGTGAACATTTGGTAGGCCGCGGGTAGGGTTTTGGGTGGCATGTGTCCAATGGAGGCGTTGCGAACGCTTCCCAAAACATCAAGCCGTAGCAGATACTCTTGAGCATACCAACCTACATTTATGGCTGCCAAGGAGCCGGAGTCAAAGCGGGCAAGGCACATAGCTGAGTCTTCAAAATCCATACTGTAGCGGTAGCCAAATTGTCCTTTGATGTCAACTATTTCGCCAAATAGCATCCGTAACAGGTTGATTATGTGACAGCCCAAATCGGTGAGAACTCCGCCGCCGCTGAGCTGGGTATTAAACCACCAATCGGGAACAGGTGCAGGTGAGTGTCCATCAGCTCGGTGGACAAATGGACCAGCACATACATATGTTGCATGTACATTTTCGGCATCGCCAATTAAGCCGTCGGCCATATCTGCTTTGAGTTTGAGGAAGTGACGGTTGAATCGCATGGGATAACCCAGCATCAACTTTACGGAATTACGCTGAGCGGCTAAGATAACTTCTTTGGCATCTTGGATGGCGATGGTTATGGGTTTTTCAAGAAAGATGTCTTTGCCAGATTCGGCGGCTTGAAGTGCACATTTATGATGGAGATGTGTGGGCAGTGCAATTATGACGGCGTCAATTTGGGGATTTTTAAGCATCTCAGTGTAGTCAGTGTAGATGTTTTTTACGCCCAGTGCCTTTGCGCGCTCCAAAACGGGTTTAGCAGTATCAGCAACGGCTGTGACTTCTGCACCGGTAAGCATTAACCCATGTTTTAGATGCAGCTGTCCGACGCCGCCTGCACCAATAAGCCCCAGCTGCAACCGTTTATTTTCCATGCGGCTCACTCCAGCCCCATCCGCTTGCCTAAACCAACCGTTACAAGCGTCCTTTTGAGTTGCCCCTTGAATTTCATGTTAAGCGGTGGCTTAGGATAAATTGCCCTAAATCCTTCAAGCGGCTCCCCCCGCAAAATGTAGGCACGTTTTCCTACGCCCTCTTGCTCTGCCGTCTTAAAATAGGGAATTTTAGCAGGGTCCAGCCAAGCGATTTTAGCAGCCGCAGAATCCAACGCAACAGGATCTTGACTGGCCATAACCAACCCCATCCTGCGCGGCTGAACACCGGCAGCAATATTGTTATCAACCATAGCAAGGTCAAAGGGCATGGCTTTGTTTAAGGCCACTATGACGTTGCCAAGATCTGAGTGGTACTTAAATTTTTTCTGAGTTGGGTTGCAGCCAAAGATGTTTTTGAGTGCACAGGTGAGTTTGATGGGATTAACGGTGTATTTTATGTGTGCAATGTTGATTTTGAGGTCGGCTTTTTGGATGGTTTGGGGTACCATAAAATTGTAGACGTTACCATTACAGCTAATATCAGTGTTTGAGGCTTGATCTTCGGTGAGGTTGACAAGGCGCACATTTTTTTCTTCGGCAAGTTTTGTGTAGCCCAGCATTCTAAAAGCGTATTTGCAACGCATAGCAGAAGCATCCGATTCTATAATGGCTATGTCAACGTCGGGGTGGATTTGTGCACGAATTAAATCAATAAGCGCTCCCACAAAATGTGGCGAAGTCGTCTGTCCAGTGGTTGCATCCCAGTAATAACACAAGTTAGGCTTGATCACAACTCTACGCACGTTCTTGTCGAAGGTGTAGTTGATTAGATTTAGCGACTGCTCTATCGCCTGCTTGAGAGGGTGCTCTGTGTTGAGGGAAATTTTTACTAAACTTACAAGACTCATACTAACCAGCCATTTCAATAAGTTAAACCATTAGCGTCCATAACTGGAGAGGAGACAAGAAACGAATTCTTTGAAATCCAAAAGAAACTGTTTAGCTCTCTGAAGATTATCTATCTTTAAAAGAGCTGAACGGATACCTTCAGCTTGGGTGCCAATTAAATCGGATTTAGAGAGGTACCCGCCATAGACACGCACCAGCCGGCTAAGAGAATGCTGAGGCAACTCGTTGGCCATCATCTGCGCACTCAACGCTTCCCAATAAACGTCGGTGTAGTCAGTTTCTTCGTTTAAGATTTGGGGCGCATGAACAGAGTGCTGGGAGGGCAAAGACTGCAAAACAGTGTCAAGATAGCTGTTCCAGCCAGGGGTACAGTGCTCATGTTCAACGTTTTTTTTAACATTCTCGGCACGGGTCTTCTGCTGGCTTGAACGACAATTTAGAGCCGCAGAATCCAGTGAAAATGCGAAATCCGCAAGGGAGGACCTGTGCACTTTTAGCTTTTTAAATCCCACATCATCCGCTAGACTCAGATGCGGAAGCTCCCAAAGATGCAAGCCGACAATTGGGAGACTATGCATTGCCGCCTCAAGCAAGGCAGTTCCGCTGCCACAAGGAAAACTCGCCACATACACATCTGCGGCGGTATAATAATTTTCGAGCACTTGGCGCTCAACGGTGCCTAAGGCTTGAATACGCCCCTCCACCATAACAGAAGCCTCTGCCCAGCGGCCCTTAGAGGGGGGTCCAGCAGCAATCAGCTTCACATTTGGATGCTTTTGTAGAAACGCAACCATGACATCTAGGAAGTCATAACCGCCAAAGGGATAGAACTTTTCAGCTCGGCCAACCGTAAGTAAAACTACATCCTGCGCATTAAACCCCAGACGGCCGCGTATTTTGATGTTGGGGGAGACCGCGGGGTCTTTTTTGAGGGGAATGGGTAAAAGTTTTGCGCCTTTGATGCCTCGGCGTTTCTCATTAAGTTTTGCAGCAGAGCTGTGGTAATCTACAGTGACATCAGCTATGCCGCTGCCCAGCCAAAATGCATGGTCTGCGTGATTGCATAAAATTACCGGTGGACCGCCCTCGATACCAAAGGCAACCAAGGGGATAGGATCAAAGGGATGAATAAGAAGCACAATAGCATCTGCCCAGTTTCTAGCCAGCAAACGCAACAGCAAAGCCTGCTCCACCAAGTTAGAGGACAACTCGGTAAGAGAACAGTACCAACCACCGGAGTTAGCCACGGCATTTTGCAAGATATCCGGGAGCACCCTGTTTTGGGCGGTTGTTATAATGCTGTGCACTGAATTATCAATGGTGTTCTCTATCCATCTTGAGACAAAAGGCGAATGTCCGCCTGTGTCATAGCTTTCGGTGATTACGTGGAGAAAACGCATTTTTCCAAAGTTTTTAGGTTTGGTTTTTAGGTAAAAGGCGCCGCTGACGTTGGGGGGGTTTTGTTCTATGCGGCGGGCAACATCAAGCAGCAGGTTTTCTAGTTCGGGGTTTGTGTAGATGCCGGGGTGTCGGATAAAAGCAAAGTGGGCCGCGATTTTAGCCCAAGTGACGGCGGCGGTTAGGTCGCCTTTATCGAGGGCACGGGTTGCTTTTTTTACGGTTTTTTTGAATACCTGTTGATTTTCTGCAATCTGTTGGTTCATATGGGAAGCCAAGAGAAAAACATCCTGCCTGATAATAGAAGACGCAAAGGAACTAGTGTCAAGTTATAGGGTGATTTTGTAGGTGTCATACACGACAGCGCTTGCCCCAAAGTTTTCTTTACGCTTAATTAAACCCACATTGAGCAGGGTTCCATGTTTTTCAGTAGAGATTCCGAAATCAAAATACCGCTTATCTTTGTAGTGTTCTTTTATGAGGTGGTCTTCGATGATGTCTTGTGCGCCGATGTTCCATCCGGCTTTAGAGTTGGCGGCATACTGCATGTGAGCCACGTTTCTGCTCTCATACATGATGATGCCTGCAAGCATAACATCATCTTTGAAGGAGGCAAATAGTTTGATGTTGTCTGGAAACCGGTCGGCTAACATTTTGATTTCTTCAGCTGAATGCACGGGTTTAACGCCGTGCCGCTCAATCAGCACTTCTTCTTCGATGCGCATAAATGAGTCAAAATCGTTTGATTGGTGTACAGTCAAATTGTTTTTTCTGGCTTTTCGAAGGTTGTCTTTGCGGTTGCCATCAAAACTTAGAGTGTTGGGTAGATAGATAGCTGAGGAAACGTTGCGTGCCACTAGGTAGGCGTTGTAGGTGAAGAGGGCATAGAGATCTTCATCTGCTGGGATTGAGTGGTAAATGTAGGGCACGGGTTTGTAGATTATTTCAGTTATGCCGTGGTTATGGCAGTGTGTGGTTAGCGAGTGGAAAATTTGGAGCATAAGAGGAGTTTTCATTGTGTAGTCAGAGATTATGCCGCCAAAGGTTAATCCGCCATGACTGTAGAGGGTGGATCCGTCGACGCTGGCGGGTAGCAGTGCTGTGAGTTTGTTGTCGCTATAAAACATCAAGGAGTGATCGGTGAAGCGGTGTGAGTGATACTCCAGGTAGTCTCTAAAAAATAAGAAGCCTCCGTTTTTGGAGGTGGTAACAAAATTATCCCAGGTGGTCTTGTTTTCAGGTTTGTACATAAGAGGAGGCAGGGTATTTGGGGGGGTTTCTTCAAGTAGGGTCAAATTGTTTTTGCTCCAGAAATGTAGGCTTTAGAGGTTTTGTTTGGCAGAGGCTTAGCGGGGTTTCCTGCGTAAACGGTGCCATCCAGCGTATCTCGGATAACTACGGCGCCGGCTCCGATTATGCAGTCCCGTCCGATGGTTACTCTATCTGAGGTGCAGCTGTTAACGCCCAAAAAACTGTTTTCGCCCACCCAGCAGAATCCTGAAACGGCCACGTTTGTGGCAAAAAAGCAATTATCTTCAACGGTTGTGTGGTGTCCAATTGTGCTTCCGGTCCAGATTGTGACATTATGACCGATTTTTGCGCCCCGTTGAATTGTTGTGTTCTCAAGGATGAAGCAATTTTCTCCGATTTCCACTCCGCGTCCTATGCAGGCATGGGGGCTTATGTAGGTGGCAAGCTGGTAGCCCTTATTTTTGGCGGCTGTGCAGAGTTTGCTTCGAAGATGGTTGAGCTGGGTGTAGGATACCGCAACAAATGCACGGTAAGTTTTTGGGTTAAAGGTGTGTTCTGCTTCTTCGAGGGGCACCACGGGCAAACCCAAGAGCATATTATGTTCTAGATAGACACGCTCAACGCTAAAACCGCCCACCAGAAAGCCCAATTGGCTAAAGTAATCGTAGGCAAGCTCGGCAGTTTCCCCAGCACCGATAATTAAGAGTTTAGGGTTATGTCCAGCCATTTGCAACCCACCGCTTAAATGCATCATAATCCCGCAGATAATCAGCTTCATCATAGACCAGAGAAACTAGGGAGAGCGCAACAGAGTTGGATGAAAAGTTTTCGAGTTCCCGCCATATCCCTGGAGGAATGTAGAGACCATAGTGGGGCCGGTTGAGAAAAAACGTGCGTCTACTGCTGGTACCGTCGTCTAGGATGACATCAAAGCTACCGCTCAAGGCGATAACGACTTGGTGGAGTTCTTTGTGGGCATGTCCGCCGCGGCTGGCTCCGCTGGGAACATCGTAGAGGTAGTAGACGCGTTTAATTTGGAAGGGTATTTGCAGGTTTTCCTCTATAAACGAGAGATTGCCGCGGTAATCGGTTACTTTAGGAAAATTTACTATACGACATTTATCTAAGATACTGCTGGGTTCAACAAGCACACTAAATACCTCCAAAACTATCAAACAATCAAGAATTAATTGTGATCAAGAATTTGATGTTCACAGTTGGCTGTTGCAGATGCAAAAGAGGCCTCGCTAAGTTTTGAGGGCAAAAGATACAACGCAACAGGCAAATGGATTTTCACGAGTTTTTCTTTGAGCATTTGGGGGGAAATCTTGGCTTTGCTCCATCGGATAAGTCGGTTCTGCCACAGAAACCTCAAGTTACCAAGCATCCAAGTGAAGCCACGGATATTAGCATAAACCACCGGCAGACGTCTATTCAGCAAAGCATACAGGGTACTTATCAGCGTGTACACAGCGTTGACAAAGACAGCCAATATGAGTTCACAGGGCCGGGAGTACACATCAAAGAGCAGACAGATTTTGGCTTTAAGCAAATTAAAAGTGGTTTTCTCCAAGTTCCATGCACTGGTAGCGCCTAGGATATGGCGGACCTGTGAGTCGGCGATTGTGACTACCCGTTTGCCTGCCAGCCAGGTCTTAACTGAGAGCAGGGTATCGTCGTAGAAGAAGGGGATGTTTGCATCAAATAGTCCGTATTCTTCAATTAGGGAACGTCGGGTGATCATGCTGGCGCCTGACGCGACGGAAACCTCAAAACAGGGTGCAAGTTTTACTTGGCTGCTCTGGTTTTGTGCTATGGGATGTTTGCGCACTAGGTAATCGCTAAAAACCCAGCCGCCGATTTGGATTCTATCGCTGTCCATCATCAAGATTTTGCTCTGGGCCAAACCAATTGTGGGGTCGCTTTGCAGGGTATTCACCAAACTGGTAAGCCATGCTGCATCGACGGTGGTGTCGTTGTTGAGAAAGACTACATATTCTCCCCGACAATGGAGGTAGCCGGCATTGTTTCCGCCGCTAAAACCCAAGTTTGAATGGTTTCGGACGATTTTGAGATGGGGATCACTGCCAAAGAGGCGCGCTGCATCTTGGAGACTGCTGTCGGTGGAGGCATTGTCAACTAAGATGACCTCATAGTTGCTGTATTTGTTTTTGAGTACTGAAGCAAGGCAGTTGTTGAGATAGTTTTTGCCGTTGTAATTGAGTATGATTATAGAAGCCAGAGGGGTTTGAGACAAATACACCTCTCCAAACGCGTTGTTACTAGAGTTGCAGTATGGTTCGGATTTTTTTTAGCTTCACCAAATCGGGAAGCGGCGAGTAGCGGGTGTCTATTGCTTTGTAGAGCAGCCATTTTATGCCAATGATGTTGCCTATTAGTATCCCCGCGATTTTCCGTAACTGATAGGGTCGGTTAGAGCGTATATGTTTTAAACTATGCAGAATACGAAACAGATCGGACTCGATTTTACGTATTACAGAAAGCTGTGATTCTGCGCCATAGAGTCGGTAAAACAGCAGTTCCGCCTCCACAGCCCACAAGAGGTCTGCGCGTGGATTGAGATAATCACGGCTGGAGGTGCGGCCATGTACAATATGATAAACCTTCACCCTAGGACTATAAATTAGCTTAAATCCGGCCCGCCATAACTGCCAGCCCAGAACCATCTCCCATGCACAGCCCAAAAGCCACTCGCCGGGCAGGTTTATTTTTCTTAAAACATCCCCCCAAACCGCCATTGAGGGTCCTCGAAGCAGGGCTTTGGTTGCGCCGTGTTTGCGCCAGTAGGAATTGTTGCCCCGCTCATACACTAAACCAGTGGTGGATATGCTGTTTTTGTATTTCTCCAAGCCCTTTAGGGGACCACCAAAGAGGGCAAAATCAAAGCGGGAAAAAGCAACCGGCACTTCGGGTTCGGGGATTATTTCGAGTTGGCCCTGTTTGCGCAATACCGGAAAAGCGTCGCCGGTGATACCGTCGACTTTGGTCGTTCGAAAAATTTTCACAGTTTCCTGCAGCCAATTATCGGCAGGGATGGCATCATCATCAAGGAAAGCAACAATGGCGCCTGTGGTGTGTTTGACCCCTAAAAAGTAGGCATCTACGATGTATCCTTCGGTTTGGGGCACAATGCTGAGTTTTAGAGTGCTGGAGGCGTTTTGGAGAAGCGCCTCGGTTTCATCGCCTGAGGGTTTCACAACAAACACTACATCAAAATCCTTGTAGGTTTGGCGATTTAGCGCTGTAAGCAAATAAGGAAGAATATCAGCTCGTTTGTGGGTGGGGATAACCACAGTAACCCAAAAATTC
The DNA here is from genome assembly GCA_031254875.1 of Candidatus Bathycorpusculum termitum. Classification (GTDB taxonomy): domain Archaea; phylum Thermoproteota; class Bathyarchaeia; order Bathyarchaeales; family Bathycorpusculaceae; genus Bathycorpusculum; species Bathycorpusculum termitum. The sequence goes on along the minus strand of JAIRTW010000020.1, from coordinate 21,698 downwards.
TGCTTACCATCATTTCTTCCGCGGCCATTCATCAGGCTTACCTTGTTTTTTTAAAAAAGTGTGCGGGTTTTTGCCAAGACTAAGGCATCGGTACAAAGTAGACCTCACTGCCGCCGTTTGAATACACAATATCGGTTTGATTAAGTAACATAGGTATGGTACCGTTTGATGTGGCCTGTTCATAGTGGATGGTGATATAGCTTAGAAATGCAAACTGTCCACCATAAAGCTCAGAAGTAGCGGTGAGTTCTTTAACGTACCCTCGATAGACCAAACCATAGGCAGTTAGAGAAGTATAGAGACCATTGTCACCATATATGTTGTATTCATAGGGAACATTGGCTGAAACCCAGTTAGCGCCATGTACACTAAACGGATCTATAAAACCAACATGACCATACAAAAGCGTCGAAGACATACGATAGCTGCTGAGCGGAACCGACCAGCTTTCACTGCCCGCAACTTCATAGGCAAAATTGGTTTGAAACAGAAAATACGGAACCAAAATCCCAACAACAAGCAAAGAGAAAACCAACTGCCGTTTATGTTTAGAAAGATACTGAGCCATCAACCACATACCCACCGCACAAAACGGCGCAAGAATCATCAAAAGTATATGGTAGAACCGCGTCATTGACAACGCATTGGCTAACCCAGGAATTAAGGTTAAAAACACCAAGAAAACAACAGCCAAAATACTAAAAACCGCATAGTCACGCTCAAAACGAAACGGCGATTTCTTTCGAATTAACGCAAAACAACCCAGAACTATAAAAATTTCAGTTAAATAAGCAAACCCACGACTGATAGTGTTTAGAGGTGAAGGAGAACCAGCCAGACCCAGCCCTGTGAGAACGGCTTGTCCTCGGGAGGCGGGATTGAAGAAATCACCAAACTGAGCACTGATGTAGCCTGTAAACGACACAAAACTGTTGAAAACTACCGCACCAGAAACATAGATGTACCAAAGAAACATGGCAACAAAAAAGAACATGACAAAACTAAACTGCAAATTAAAACTGGGACGTTTAATGTAGATAACAGAAACAACCCAAGCAGAAAAAATAAGGAAAAGAAAAATCTCAGCTAAAGCGTAGTGGGAAAAGATTAAGCCAAAACTAAACAACGCAAAGGCGATAAATTTACCTTCCCGGGGCATTTTTTTGTTTAAAAGCGTCAACAACAACAAAACAAAGAATAGTTCAGCAATCATCTGTCGATTTAGGGCAAGCATCTCGGTGAAAAAAGTCAATTGAGCCATGAACAAAAAAGTAGCGATGAAGCCTAATTTTTTGCCAACATAGGGTTGCCAAAGCAGATACAAACCAACAGGAACTAGAGTGAAGATAAGGGGGTATATCAGTTTGAATACCCAAGTGGGATCTAGGCCCAGCATGTTGGAGTAGACTGTGGGGAGTATGGTGATACTGAGCATGGCGTTGTATCGGCCGTATGCTTCGTCGTCAGGGATCATAAAGACGGGATTCCAATGGGAATTGAGTTCGGTTCCTCTAAAGACGTAGAGTTCGACAGGTGAGTCGCCGCCGTAGGGAAGGATATAGTTGGAGATAAGAGACACATGCATCAAAAGGGCCAGAGCAATCATGGCAACGGCGAAGGCATAGAAAGTGTGGGATTTTGTTCCTTTGCTAAAGACGCTGATTGTGAATAATGCGGCTATGGCTAAAATCATTATCAGCAGGATAAAGTTGTTGCCGGTGGTATTCACAACGTAGGCGCCAATTATGCTTAAAATCGGAAGCAACGCTAAGGGTAGGGCGGAGCGGCTCAACGCATCGTCTCTATACTGTGGTGCAGGTCGGGTTCTGCGGTTTAAGAATTGTACCGTGACTGCGCCGATGAGGACAAGGGTGTTTATGAACAAAGAAAGCGGCAAAGCGGCAAGCGGGAAATTAAGACCGGCTAGGTATCCGAATTGGTTGATGATCAACCCTGCGATCATGAGAAAAATGACGCTAAAACCTACGGTGTATATGATTGACTCAAATGTTCCTAAATTGTCCAGTTTTAAGAGTTTGAGGAGGATTAAGCCGGGGATAAAGATCAGGTATGCTGCACCGATGACTATGCGCACTATGGAGAGGTTTAGAAACATGGAGACGTAGAGGATAACCTGAAAGGCCACAACTAGGGCTAAGAAATGCTTAGAAATATAGTGCTGGTTAGAAGTCATGCATTCGCCTCAAAACTAAGGGTTAATCACTGATCGATAGATCAGAGACATTTTAGGGGCCACCGCGCGGATATCATAATTCTGAACAGTCTGAGCGCCGTTTAAGGCAAGAGTTTCCCTTAATTGTCTATCTTTTATCAGCCTTATTAGGGCAGCGGCTAGGTCATCTACTTGGTCAGGTTCAAAGAGCAAACCGTTTTGTTCATGACCAACAGTTTCTTTGAGTATGCCAAAGTTTGGAGCGATGACAGCAAGCCCCGCAGACCACGCTTCAAGAGTGGCTATGTAGCCAAAGTTTGTTGCCACAAAAATATCGCTGCTCCACAAAAAAGGGCGAACATCCGTTTGTCGACCGGCCAGGGTGACGGAATCTTCGAGGTGCATCTCTTTAATCATCAACTTGAGCGTTTCAAAGAGCGTGCCGTACCCAACGATGACAAGTTTAGCATTAGGCACCTGCTCAGTAACTTTTTTGAAGGCACAAAGCACTAAATCAGGCGTCTGCACCGGCTCAAGCCGACCGACATAGATCACCGTGGTCGCATGCGGCTTGACAGCACAGGGATTTTTGAAGTACGGGGGATCTACAAAATTGGTGACAAGATGACTCTTATCACCCAATCCCAGCCGCTCAAGTGTTTGCAGTACCTCGCGTGAGTAAGTGGTGATTGCTGCCACATCATCTTCTAGTATGGCCTTTACAGAGGGTGACTCAAGCGGCATACCTCCTTGAAGCGGACTGCCCACAAATCCGCCGTGGAGGGTGACAACTAGGGGTTTGTGGTAGTGTCTACTTAAATAGATACCAAGGTTGATGTATTCGAGGTCACGCCAGATGCCATGTATGTGGAAAACATCACTAGACTGAGCCCCTTTCCATTTTGAGGCTTCTTGGTAGAGGCTTGCAAATTTTATTTTTTCCACAAACTGTGGTGTGGAGCCCATCAGATATATGCAGGCACCGTTTAGAACATCCACGGGGTTGGGTCCAAGCCGATAGACCTTGAGAAAACCGGCATCCTCATATTTTTTGATGTTTTTGGTCACTAGCAGAAATTTTGTACGGCCAGTTATAAGCGAGAATTCTATGGTCTGCTTCTTTGCAAGGTAACTGGTAAGCCACAGAATATAGCGTTCTAAGCCGCCTATCTCTATGGGCCAAAATCTTTCCCAAACATGACATACATGCAATGCATAAACACCTCTACCTCAAAAGAGAACTCAAAAGGGAGCACTCAGCGTTAGATAGAACAGTAAGTGTAATTGCCCTAAAAAAGGGGGCAGGAAAAAGTGAAAGCTCAAAATATATAGGTATTGTACAAAATTGTAATCGGATGGAGATCGTATGTATAGAGAAAAACTGGCGAGGTCAGTGGGCTCTAATTTTTTAAAGGTTATATCAAAAAAAAGAAACATTTGAGGTGTTTAGTATGGTAATGGCGGTGGTTTTACATGTGCCGCTGGAGTGGCGATTGTAAACCGGAAATATTGATGGGGGGTTGAATTCGTGGAAAATCTTCAGCCGACCTCACAAATGGCAACAGTTGCAGTTTTAGCAGGCATTATTGTTGGGGGTTGTTTTTTTGTTGTGATAGGCTATTTGGCGATTTATAGGCGTATTAAAAATGGTTTTGCCAAACCGTAACTCAAACCTAATCTTGGAAACATAGAATTTAGCGAAAATAGTTCGCACAAAAGAAACTGGGATGTAAAAATATGTTTTTTAAAATCGGCATGTTAATCGTAGTACTTTGAGTAAAGTTTCATGAACTGCCCTGAAAAGTTTGAGAGGGAAAAGCTGTCTGCGATGATTTTAACTTCTTCTGCCTTTCCCTTGGACCAGTTGCCTATTTCGTTGCTTATCTTTGATGCCGCTTCCTCTAGGGTTTTATATCGGTACTGTTCTGGTACGAATTCTCTCATACCACCCGAATCGTGAACGATGGGCAGGCAACCCAATGCCATGGCTTCCACGATGGAGATGCCGAAATGCTCGCCCACCATTGTATGCAGATAGATTTGGGCTTTTTTAAGCAATTCAATTTTCTGTTCTGCTGATGCATTGGGATAAAAGTGCACACGATTAGTGACATCTAGTTTTTTTGTTAGGGCCTGTAAGTGATTAAATGTTGGTTGGCTACATAAGCGGCCAATTACAGCGAAGTGTATGTTTTGGTTTGTTTGGGCGGCGATTTGGGGAATTCGCTCTAACTGCTTATTGCCGTCTAATCGTGAAACCGTGGCGACGAGATTGGCTTGGCAGTCTTTTGCAGCATCTCGACCCATGCCCAAGATACTTGATGAGAAAGGCGGGTAGAGCACCTCCACAGATTTACCGGAGTATTTTTTGATTTCATCTGCAGTATAGTAGCTGTTAGCTAAAACCAGCCGCTTTTTGTAGTCCACTAGGTTTTTTTCCAGGATTACTTGGGGGAGGGTGCCGGCTTGGTTGATGCGGGGGTTGTTGAGGTAGGGAAAAGATTTGTTGAAGGCGTATTGGTTGAGGTAGGGGAAATGGATGTAGGTGATCTCTGTCCAGGGGAAGACGCAGTTGGAGAAGGCATCGATAAAGGTGTTGCATTTGGATTTTGCAATGTAGGAGTGGATTATGGTTTGGTAGAAGTCTGCTAGTCCTCGAGGTGAGAAGGGAGTGGGTTGTTGGAGGGTTTCTATGTTGGGATGGAGGGTTTCGCCGAAGTAGTTTTTGATGTCTTTGGGGTTGATTTTGTCGCTGGAGAAGAGGATTACGTGGCGGTTGTTTCTTGCGAGGGTATTGGCGATGGCTATTGCAACGTATTCTCCGCCGCCGTAGACGTTTAGGGTGGGGCAGAAGACCCCGATTTTGTTTGGCAACGCTTATCCGCCTGTGGGGGTGAAAAATTACTGGTTTTTTGCTTTTTATATGTAAAAATCACATGCTTGCATGGTTGATATCTGTATTTGTTATGCAAACTGAAACTTGCAAACCGGTTAAACACATTTCTCAAAAGCCTATAAAAATAATCGTGGCAGTACGTTCCCAAAATCGGGAATAATGAGAGAGAGAAATAAATGAATACACACAGTTTAACAGAAACAGGGCACTCCTTAAATCTCAAAAAATACATAAAACCCGCATCGCTTTTCATCATTGTCTTGCTCGCCATAAGCATGGTTTCAGTGGTTTCTTTAACACATGCACAGATTAGTGCAGCAACAACAACAGCCACTCCGGCCCTCCACACCTCAGGAACATATATTCTTGACACTAACGGAAACAGTGTTTATCTCCGCGGCATGGGACTCGCCGGGTTCGCTCCAAATCTTATCCTCTGGGGCGAAGGTGCAACAGACGGATGGAACAACCAATGGAACTCCAACCCCACAACTGTCATGGAACAAACCTTTAAGACAATGAAAGATCAATGGCACATCAACTACATACGCGTCTTCATCTACCCCAGCTGGTACTATCGAGACAACATTGCACCCTCACAAGAGGACCCAATCAGCTACGGAGCACAAACAACTCCAATCAGCACCAAAGCATACCTCCACACTCTAATCCAAACCGCAGACAAATATGGTCTATACGTTAACATCGTTCCCTACATGCTCACGCCCTCAGCAAGCAGTTTTGGAGGCGACCCCTACGCAAGTCAAGGACACGGCTGGCAGGGTTTGCCGATGGAGGGATGGGATGAACCCGCACGGCGATTCCTATCCGATGCAGGCTATAGCGGCAATGAGCTGGGATTCTGGCGATGGTTTTGGACTGATATGGCGGATACCTACAAGGGGTATGATAATGTAATCTTTGAAGCATGGAATGAACCAAACTTGGGTATTGACAACGATGCTATCCCATCGGGATATCTGCAGTATCTGCAGACGATGTATAGCGCCATCAGAGCAAGAGGCTCAACTAATTTGATTATGATGCAGTGGCATATGGGCTGGCATCCAAACGCTTGGGGTAATGATCTAAGCTGGGCTAAACAAATCGCTTCAGCAATCCCCGATGCATCCAATCTGGTTTATACGACTCATCTCTACTACTATGCTCCCACTGATCTTACGCAATACTGGAAAACGGATTATACAGGAATCAAAGCGCAGCTACAAGAGGCAATCAAAACTATGGGTGTTTCTGCACCCTTGGTGATCAACGAGGAAGGTTCTTGTCTGGCAAGGACAAGCAACAGTCAAAGAGATGTCACCTGGTGGAGCAATCTGCTTAGAGCACAATATGATTTGAGTATCGGTGCAGGTGCATACTATTGGTTAAGCGATACAGGCTTAGGCAGCGTCTATGCAGGAGAAACAATGCTTTCCCGCGGTTATACATCAAACGCCATGGGTAAAGCATTCATCGATGCCTATAAAGCGCCCACAGCAATCCTCACATCGACACCAACAGCATCACCATCAACAGATCCACAACCAACCCAAACAACCGAACCACAACCAACGGTGTCTGACACAGCGTCAGCCGCGCCATTAGAGAATCCAGCCAAAAACATCGGCGGGGGCTTTCTCTACAGGTACTGGTTTATCTTCTACTGGCCGCAGTACAACGCGTGGTTTGTTTTCCGCCGGTAAATTGCCTTTTTCTTTCCTTTTTTGTTTTTTAATCAGGTTCATTTTTGATCTGGCCCTTTATGAAGCCAAAAGTCCAGGCGGCATGTTTAAACCCAAAATGCAGAGGCAACAAAAACATCTGTTTTTGCCGCAGAACCCTATAAGCAGGAAATGAATAAAAAATGCCTGTAACTAAACCCGCCATCGGAGACATTCGCGGGAAGGAGAAACCGCCGCGAGTCTGCTGGAAACTTTTTTGACACCCATAACCATACCAGTAATATTTTTTCCAGAGGTCGGTGGGTTTAGATAAGCCGCTATGCAACTCATAGAATTCTGCCGCGTTGGGCTCAAGGAGCCATCCCGCTTTTCTTATCCGCAAAATCAAGTCAGTATCTTCTCCGGCACCTTTGATATTTTCGTCAAAGCCATGCACCTGCCGCACTGCGGCAGTTCGGAAAGTTGTGCCGCCTGTACCGACAAGCTTGTCGGTTTTCCAGATGAAGCTTTTGGGTTTGCCAGAGCTCTTCTGGTTAACGATGTGAGGCGCGATCTCAAGGTTTAATATGATGTTGCCGGGGACAATCTTGAAAACCCCTGCCGTTATCCCGACTTGAGGATTCTTCTGCATGACCTCAACTTGAGCTTTTATGTAGTTTGGTGTGAGCATTTCGTCGGCATCGACAAAGAGGATGTATTCACCATCTGCACTGTCCACGATGCGGTTTCGGGCGTGTCCCAAACCCTGCCAAGAAGTTTTGAAAGCCTTTGCTCTTTGACCCAATAAGGCGGTATATTGGTTGATTATTTTTGGAGTTCGGTCTTGACTGCCATCATCGACAAAGATAATCTGAAGCTTTTCTTGAGGATAATCTTGCTGGAGAATGCTTTCTACAGCATTAGGAAGCAGGGTCTCACCGTTACGAACACAGATACCCACAGTTAAAAGTGGATGCATACCGTCACACCCTTAAAACCACCACAAAGCAACTGATCAAAAAAGTAAAGTTCTAAAAATATACACCCGGTCAGAAGCCATATTATCAGATGAGCCATCGCGACATTAGTCGATTTTGTGGCCATATCCGTTTAGATGTGCATCACAGAAACCGCAAAACCAAGCGATACGTTTGTAGGTGTAGTGCATGGGCAACAAGAAAAAGGTGGTGTTATGTGTCAGCAGATAGGCACCGGGGGAACGTAGAATACCTGCTACAAAGCCAGCCATAGGTGACATCTGTAGAAGGTTTACTGAGCGAGAGTCTTTGTGAAAGATGTAGTGTCCACCGCGTCCATACCAAACGTATTGGCTCCAAAGTGACTGCCAAGAGGCCCGGGTTGACTCGGTAAATTTTTCCTGCGTCATCGCCAGTTGCCAACCCTTTGTTCTGACCCGGTAAGCTAAATCAGTGTCTTCTGCAGCACCGTTTATACGTGTATCAAACCCGCCAACTTGGCGGACGGCTTCCACACGGTAAATTGCACCTTCTGCGCCGGGTAAATAGCCGAATTTAGATGCACTCCCCGGCCGTCCAAAGATAGAGTCTACAGCGTAAGCAACGTTTTCAAGGTCAGCAGCCAACCCGTGACCGACATGGAGAGTATATGTTCCGCCGGCAATTCCCACCTCGGGGTTTTGCTCCATGAAAGAAACTTGATTTTCCAAGTAATTAGGTGCAAGTATCATGTCGGCATCGAGCCAAATGATGTATTTGCCGCTGGCTTTCTGTATTACCATCTGGCGGGCAATTCCCAGTCCACTGCTTTCCTGAAAAAACTGCACCTTACCAAAGCAGGCTTTGAGACTGTTTTTGATTATCTGTAGTGTGCCATCCTTGCTGTTGCCATCAACCACGATGAGCTCTATATTTTGGGCCGGAAAAGTCTGACGACAGAGACTGCCAACGGCTTTCTTGATTATCGGGGCACCGTTTTTTACACACAACCCAACAGTAACCACAAAAGTCTGCGAATCCAAAGTATCATCTCAAAATCTGTTTAAGTATACCAAAAATTACGCGGTTATTTGGATTGGTTAACTTGGACAACCGTTCTTATGTAAAGCATGACACACAGGTATTTGTTGCTCCCAGAGAACGCCCTTATAAGCGGATAAGAGGGTAAGAGGATACGACTAGACCGTTTGGCGTGTCAGATTAGCTGTTTTTCTCGCAGCATCTGCTCACTTAAAACTGAGCGGGAACCCGCGACGGGTTTCCAGAACATGAATTTACGGTTTGTCACAAAAGAAGACAGAGCCGTCAACAGGATGAGATTGTTTTGGATAAGCTCCAGTGCAGTCGTTCGAGTTTTCTTAACCGCAAATATCAAACAGAGCCCCGCAACTATAATCAGCGCCATAAGGGGATAAACAACCATAACCGCGGCAGTTAACACCGCCAGCACAATCAGCAACAAGGGGTTGAAGAGGTGGAGAAAGATTTCGGGTACCGCAATACCTTTGGGGATGGCCAGTTTACCCTGAAACAGCAGACGAAGGCATCTTGCCCAAAGTCGTTGCAGATGGTTTGCCCGGCGGATTTTCACAGAGACTTTATCTCGCCAAAGGGTGGGGCTGATAGTAAAAAAACCGATTTCAGGAATTAACAAGGCACGTTTGTTGTTTTGGATTATGTCAAGCGCGGTTCCAGAGTCGTCTGTGGTATGGTTGAATTCTTTGAGCATGCTTCGTTTGTAGGCTGCAAAACCGCCTTGAAAGAAAAGCGTCGAATGTAACTTTGACTCGCCTATGCGTATTGACTGAATTGTGCTGTCATAGAACTGCTCGCCCAATGTTACCCAGGTGTCGCCGGGGTTTAGAAGTAGCTCCCTAGCGGTTATGGCTCCGACGGTTGGGTCTGAGAGGTAGCAGAGTGCTTTTTGGAGTATATCCGCTGGCCAGAAGCAGTCAGCATCAGAAATTATGACTATATCGGATTGGATGGTTTTAAGAGCTTGGTTTAGGCAACCGGTTTTTCCTAGGTGTTCTTTGCTGTTAAAAACGGTGATTTTGGGCAGTGGATGTTCTGAGATGTAGTTGTGGGCGATTTTTAGGGTGTTGTCAGATGAGAAGTCATTAACAAGGATAATCTCCATTTTATCGGGGGGATAGATTACTTTGGAGAGGTTTTCAAGTTTTAAGTGTATGATTTCTTGCTCGTTGTAGACGGGGATGAGAATGGCTACGGAGGGTAGATAGGTATTATCGATGCAAAGCCCCCATTTCCCCATGGAGCGTTGTTTCATGTACATAAAGTAGGTGCCTGGAACACCCAAAAACAGTAATCCTACCGCAACCCAGACAGCCAGTAACCAAATCAAGGAATAAAACTCCGATGTGCAAAACAACAGGAGCTCAGCAGCCTTCTCGGAAAACCCGAAAGGTCTCATCTGCTTGATGCTCCTTAGAGACCCCTATAACTGCACCGCTTAACCCTTCCAGGTTTGCCAAGTAGCTAACAGCTTCAGCGGGTTTAAGGTACCCTGCGGCCAAGACGCTCATGGCTATGATTTCGGCTCCGCAGGTGCGTTTGAGGGCTTCTTCGCATTCAAGTTTGGAGGGGCACATTTGGAAGCCGATTTTGTTAAAAGAAGAAGTTAGGGTTAGTTTGCTTAAGTCGATGTTCCAGCGGTTGAATTTATCTACGAGGATAGAAAAGTTGCGGGTTTCAAAGCCCGGACGGACATGGCGGCTTTCAAGAAAGTTTATGTAATCTTTGAAGAGCGGCTCCATGTTGAGGGCTAAGGCCATATCGGTAATAATTTCGTGGAGCATAAACGATTCCAGTTGCATGTTACCGCCTGAAGCGGATTTTATGCGGGATAACTCGTATGCGGTATACGTTTTGAGCATGGCTGGAAGGTTGAAGCGTACAAGTCCACTGAGGTTTAAGGCAATGGTTTTGGCGTTGGAGGAAAAAATCATCTCCCGGGCAAGATTCATAGCCAAGCCCGACACCCCTCCGGTTTGTGTGGATTTTCGGACGTACGCATAGGCGTATGGTGCGATGGCGTATAGGCGTGCTTTGGAGGCTTTGGGGCTTTTTCGAAGTTGCCGTATTATGGATAATGTAACTTCGTCGACACTGAACATAAAACCGTTAGCGCCGTTTTCAATTGAGCGCTCAATTATGCGGGCTGCCTGCTGGGTGCTTTCTTGTGTCGGTAGAAGGGAGCGGTCTCTTGCTCTTTGCTGGGAGAGGTGACTTATGCCATGGAAAGGATTGTCGCCGACAAGGAGACTTAGAGTTTTGTTGCTCATCTGCTCAGCCGCCTTACCTGCTCTAAGAGATAATCAATGCTAAGGGTGGTTTTGAAACTTGATTTTACGGGTTCCCCCGAAATTATGGAGCGGATAAAATACTGGTTTTCCCGATAATATTCGGGTCCGCCCAGAAGGAAACCGACGTTATCATCCATGTCGTGGCGGTACCATCGTTTTGGCTGTGAACCGTTTAGGGTTAATTTCACTTCATCATCATTGACGTCTAAGGTGCCGTTTGTGCCATGGATTGATAGTCCAAATTCGGGCATGCGATAGTTGCTCTTACGCCAAGACACATCAAAATGTCCCAGCAGACCAGTTTTGTCAGTGACATTAAAGCTTACATCATCCTCTGAGTCGGGAGAAATTTGCGAGTTAAACTTTGCACTAGTAACGCTAAGATCCCCAAAAAACCACACGGCCAAATCAACCACATGAGAACCCAGATCTTCGATGACCCCCCCGCGGGCCTTTGACAAAGAGGAACCCTCAGGTACATCAGCAAAATCCGAGGAAAACGCATATGCCTCAAACGACTCCAGTTCACCCAGCACCTGTTTTTCTAAGAGCAACTTGGCTTGATTAAAAGCCGCTCCGAACCGCTTCATGTAGCCCACCATGGTGATACCGCCATGTGACTCAGAAAGCGTACATAACTCAACGGATTGGCTGTAACTAGAGGTAAGAGTTTTCTCCACGAACACATTTTTCGCCAACTTTTTGGCGTAAATTCGTTTGATTATGGGGTAATGGGCAGGTATAGGGGTTAACACATAGACTGCATCAAGGTCTAAACCGGCAAACCTATCAAGGGAATCAGTGACCAATGCGTCACTAAAAGAGCGTTTAGCTATTGTCCGGATCAGACGACTCTTATCACATAGAGCACAAACGTTTACGTTGGGCAGGGTGTTTAGGAGACAGGCATGCATGATACCCATTTTGCCTAATCCGACAACTCCGATTTTAAGCGGAGAACTATTTGTGGTCACATCTATGGCTCCAAAATTTCAATCAGCTTCCGCTGGAACAAAAGGTAAACAAAAAAACAAAAAAATTAGATTTCAAAAGAAAAGCTTTCAGCTAAAATCCGCTTCATTATCCCCAAGCCATGTCTTAGCTTAAGTTTCTTCTCGCCCATCCGACTCCGGTAATCGATAGGAACCTCCATGATACCGTATCCCCTACGCTCCACAATCGCATTCATCTCGGCTTCCACATCGAAGCCTTTGCTTTTGGGTTTCCAGCCGTCTAGCGCTTCAGACCGCACCACCCGCAGTCCAGAGAGAGGATCTCCAAGGTTTACACCGTTCATAACCAGCTGGGCAAACGCCAAAAGTTTATTACCCACATAGAAGGGGTTCGTGATTGTTTTCGAGAGATTGTATTGCCCTTTGAATCGATTTCCAATAACCATGCCGACATGGGGATTTGTTTCCAAAAGTTCAACCATCTGAGGGATGTATTCAGCGGGGTATGTGTAGTCAGCATCGGTGAAGACAATATAGGGACCTCTAGCGGCAAGCGTTTTAATACCTTGAAACATGGCATCGCCTTTGCCTCGGCCCTCCTGCAACATAACATCTGCGCCCATGTTTTTGGCTATCTCGATAGTTCGATCGATGCTGTTACCATCAACCACAACCATATAGGGGTTACGTAGAACCTTCTGCATCTCACCTATAGTCGGCCCTATCCCTTCTTCCTCATTTAAGGTCGCGATAACTACGGATATATTTGAGATTAGTTCAGTTACCACAGAAAAAAAGTCCTCCAAAACCCTAAAATGGCTTTAAGAGTTACTCGGGGAAACGAACTTTTAAAGCTCTAAGGATGAAATATCCCGAACAAATCTCAAATGTTCTATAAAAAAGAAAACACAAACGATATTCAAGTAACTCCAAGGGCTTTTTGTATTGGAACCCTTTGCAGGTTTAGCTAGTTGTAGTTAGAAGGTGTAGATTACGGTAAAGAGATGGAATTTTTCATCAAGGATAGCATGCAGTATCCGCCAGGGGGCATATTTGTAGAGACGATGGAAGAGAAAACCAAACCGAAAAGGAGGCAAAGCCCCTTCTTTTAGGGGTTTTACATAGAGCTTATCTCTATTCTTGAAAACAACCCAGAAATGCACTGTTTCACCATAAAAAAGCTCGTTTAGCCAGGATGGACTCTGTATGTAGCCATGTTGTGAGACCCGTTTTAACTCTTTAACCAAAAGCCAGGGATCCGCTAAATGCTCAATTAGGTAGTAGCTAGTTACAAAATCAAACGCTTTATCTCTAAAGGGCAGTGCAGTACAGCTGCACATAACAAACGGCTTTCCGCTGGTAACCAGTTTTTTCATGTTACGATCAGGCACAGGTTTAACGTTTAAATCACAAAGCACATTAGCCTTGGGGAAAGGATTGGCTCCACAGGCGATATCTAAACAAAGCACTGAATCGTCTGGATGGAATCCGATGGTTTGATGGAAAATTTGTTTACCGAATTTGAAGCGATCCAGCTCTGATTTGCGGATAGGAAACCGACGAAACGCACTATTTGATTCTTTTTGAGACATCAGCAAAAAACCAGATTAAACGTTGGATGAAACCGATTTGATTGTGGAAACCAGTGCGTCACAGATGTATTCGACGCTTTGTTGGGTTATTAGATAATGCATAGGCAAACACAACACCTGCTTTAGCACCCGTTCGGCCGTTGGCAAATTACCCATGCGGGTTCCAAACGTTTCCATATAGTAGGGGTGAAGATGGCAGGGGGGATAGTAAATGTGACCGGATTCAACTCCAAAGGTCTCCTTGAGGTCAACAGCAACTTTTTGGCGGTTGATACTCGTTGCAAGTATTAGTGGATACTTGTAGTAGCTGTGTCGAATGTTTGAGGGGGGTTTTAGCAGGGAAATCTCTTCGATGTTACCAAGCGCCTTCTCATACCAGGCAGCAATCTGATTGCGTTTTGCAAGAAATTCTTCTAAGTGTTCAAGCTGATGCAGACCCACAATCGCCGCCGGCTCACTTAACCGCCAGTTATCACCCAGCATTATCATTTGTCGGTCAGCATTCTGGCCACATGACCGCAAACACCGGGCTTCTGCGGCAAGTTCTTCATCATTGGTTAATATCATACCACCTTCACAGGTTGTCATGACTTTGGTGGGATAGAACGAAAAACATCCAACATCGCCAAAGGTTCCAGCTTTCTGTCCATCAAGGGTTGCACCGTGTGCATGTGCGCTATCCTCTATGAGAAAAAGTCCTTGTGCTTTGCAGAACTCTTCGAGTTCGCGTATTTGTGGGCAGACTAAACCGGCAATATGCACCACAATGACGCCGGCAGTTTTTGGAGTAACTCGGCGTTTAACGTCTTCTGTGTCAATGCAGAGTGTATGGGGGTTCATATCGGCAAAGATGGGGTTGCCGCCAGCGAAGACGACGCTGTTGGGTGTTGAAACAAACGTGTTGGTGGGTACAATGACTTCTTTGCCCTGTAGCTTAAAAGGCCGCAACGCTACATCCAATGCGGCTGAACCGGAGTTTACCGCAATTGCATATTTGGCGTTGTTGTAGGCAGCAAATTGGCGTTCAAATTCTTGACTAAAGGGCCCGTCAGTTAATTTGCCGCTTCTTAGCATCTGTGTCATATCAACCAAGATAGCGTTTATGCTGGCGTCTGAGAAATAGGGAAACGAAGAAGAAACATTCATTTTATCACCTAACTAAAAGGGTCGTTACCAGGGTTTTCCACCCGCACAGAAAAGATAGTCAACAACTGAGAGGTTAGAAACAAAACCCTCAGTGGTCTGGGGGTATATGGGCTGGGTGAAATCTTGATAAACAAGCTCGATACCCTCCCGCTCAAAGAGGCTTGGGTCGATGTAATCTTTGCCGCCATCGCCTGCAAGCTGGATATCAGCGCCGACTTGTTTGCATTGGGCAACGATTAGCGCAGTTTTTTTGCCCTCTACACCAAGGGAGGAACTTAAAATCAGGGGTTTATTGATGTTGAGAAAACCCATGATGCCCCGTATGAGATGCATATTTAGATCGATTAGATGATCCCATTTTTGTTGGTAGGTTTCTTCAAAGAAACCCGAAAAGTCATTCCAGTAGGGCGTTTTACAGTAGCTGTGTTTTAGAGTTTCCCAGTGTTTATGTCCCCACCGGGGCCTGCTCTTGTTAGCAATTTTAACTTCATTGATGAGCAGGGGCTTGCGGGCATGCACTATGGGTACACTGAGCCAACGTACACCATCAGTAGTCATCACACGATTTCGGCTGGTGAAGCCCTGCCGCTCAAACTGGATGTTATCTTCAATGATGAACATATCTGCACGCCGCATCTTATCAAAGAACCCAAGCCACGGCAGATAATTCGGTTGATGACCAGCCACAATCAAATTTACCGCCGCTCAAGGAGCACTTAAACGCTCGATATACCGCACAACTTCAAAGGCTTCCGCCGCCGAAAGACTAACTTGGCTCCCTCTAAAAGACGCCAAATTAACCATCGACTCGTAGGTGATGTAGCGCTTTGTTTTCTGAGAAAAATGACATTTAAGCGCAGTCCATTTATCATTTACACTGGTTGTTATATCCACAAAATACGTAGGCGAAAAATTATGAGTAACCCGAGGAGTCTCAAACGCCAAGATCTGAGGAGCATTCCTAAACGCAGACATAGATATCCAACCGACCTGGCGATGATCTTGGTGGATATCATTTACTGTATGGGTGAGTATGGTTTCGGGTTTATTGGCCACATAAAAAGCTTCCAGAAAATCTATAGCCTGCCGAGAACAAGAAATTTCAGTATCAGGAAAATCTCCAAAGTACACCTCATTGACACCTAACATAGCTAGAGCTTCGATACTTTCCTTAGGCCGAACCTCAGGGTTGCCACTGTGTTCACCCTTAGACATAAAAACAGCTATGACTTTTTTTCCCAACTTAGACGCCGCCCGGATGGTTCCGCCGCAGCCTAACTCTATGTCATCGGGGTGGGCACCCACTGCCAAAATCGTGTTTGATCTAAGAACCAAAATGAAACCTCCATTAACAGAAAAAATTAAGTGTTCAGTTTAAGCCACAAACTCAAATAACGTTCATGATACTGCAACGAGTTGGTTGTCTGATTATAAAGCCATAGTTCGAAAAACAGGTTGCCGTAATAGTTGTTTTTTTGAACATTGAATTCTAGCTGGGTGGTTATGTTGTGAGTTTTGCCGTTGAGGGTAAGAGAATCCATGTATCCTGTGGGTTGGAATTGAAAAGATACATCAAGGGGTAACTCTACTGTTTCGCCATCTGCAGCCGATACTTTGAAACTCTCCAGAGACGGCAAAGAACTGCTTGTGTGGTTGAAGCTGTTAGGTCCCGACTGATTGATATCGCGGAATTTCACCTCAACTGTGTAGTCGGCGGCACGGCCCAATCGGTTAGTGATTTCTATGTATAGTGGATAGCTTTTGCCTGAGGTAATGTTTGAGGGATAATCAGTGGTACGATTTGAATCCAGCAACGCCAGCTCGGTAAAGTAATCGATTTGTGGTGCAATCGCAAACTGTTGCAAAAATGGAGAAGCAACAAACAACACTACAGCAGTGGCAATAAGAAGGATAAAGGACTTATTACGCTGAAAGCTCAAAGCATTTTCTCCTTTGGGGGTTCACAGTTATGCCTCAAGGGAGGGATTATCATTTTGAAGCTGACTGGAAAAATAGCCCTTGGAGGGGCAGAATTCTTCGAGGATTTTTCTTTTTGTAGTGAAATCATTAAAACGTTTCTCCATGCTTTTACTACAACGAGCGTACTCTTTGTAGGCATCTAAATAGTTTTGACCCTTACAGGTTAACAGGTAAATCTGTTGGTCATCGTCAAATCGAATAAGAGAAGCCCCAGCGATTTCGGTTAGGTAACGTTGCAAAACTTTATAGCTCAAATTAGCCTGATACATGATTTGGGTTTTTTTAGCTTCCCTGCTGACCACGGTTAAGATGTCGGCGATTATTTCTATTCTACCCCGATAATTAACCAAACAAAACGCCTCAACTTTCTTTAAACATCAGATGTGCAGCCAGCCCCGGCCGTTCTTCTTCTGAGCCTGCTTCTCGCGGGGGACAGGGTTGCTGTAGTACTCTACAAATTTCGCCTTTTTGGTCTGCGGCTTGGTTATGTTATCTCTGACAAATTTGTTCCAACCACCCACATGCGGATCGGGGGGGATATAGCGTTCAGGGTCAGAGACTTCATGCTGCAAAAGAATATCTTTGAAGTTAAGCGCTTTAAAATCACGGGTTGCATGAATTATGGTGCCCTTATCGATGAAAAGTGAACTATAATCATCGACGGCTACACCTTCTGCGCGAACTCTATCATCAACACGTTCTTTCCAGAGCCGTTTCCATTCAATTTTTAACTCGTCAACGAGTTCTTTTTGTTTTAGAACCATAGGTGAATAATTCCCTTCATGCCAGAAGTGGATCGAAAAACTGTTTTTATTTAAAACTAACAAAAACAAGTGTGAGGCTTAGCCTCAACCATACATTGAAGTCAGAGGTTTATTTAAAGTGCAAGGATATATTGTTCTAGTTTTATTTAGAACCACCAAGATTTTTCTGTATTTTGTCCAATTTTTTATTGGTTTAAAATGTTGTTTGACATAGAACACAGATGACTTTTTAATAGAAATCTAACCGCTTGAACTGCTGAATGCTTAAAACACCACTTTGCGCATTACTGCCAATGTAGAGGCCCATACTTAAGGTTTTTATCTCTTGATTTCTTTTGGGACAGTTTACAACGTTTAAATTCAACTATACCTTAGTTTTTGTAGTGATTCTCGATGGTTTTGTCCTCTAGTGTTAAGGATATCTATTCAGAAAAATTTAACTCTGTTTTGGAGAATGATAGTGCATCTAAATGCTTGGAGGGTTTCAAGAAGGATATGCCTCCTGTGCTGGCAGTTTTAGATGAGCGGGGCAACTATGTGGGGATGGTAAGCCGCCGCTCAGTTCTGCGTAGCCGTCTGGATTTAAGCAGGCATAAAGTCAAGAATCTAATGGCAGCAACACCCATAGTTGGTTTAGATGAATCCTTGAGCCGGGTGGCAAAACTGATGATTGGCAGTGGAGTACGGCAACTGCCAGTGTTTGAAAAGAACAAGCTTATCGGCTTTGTCACCGATGAAGGAGTGATTCATGCAGTTGCTGAAGCCCCGTGGGGTAATGCTTCTGTCGAATCGGTTATGACCCGGGCGCCCCACACCGTCGAGGCAAACCGTAGCGTTGGTGCTGTCTTGGGGTTGATGCGGGAATTTGGTATATCCCATGTTCCCATCATGGAACGCGGCCGCCTTGCAGGGATGATTAGCATACAAGACATCTTTGAAAATCTCTATTTTCCGCCTAAACGTATGGGAAGCAACGACTTTGCAGGCGACCGCATAGTCACCTTGGGCATAGCCGCTAAAGGCATCATGAGCAAACCGGTCATCACCGTTGACCCCAAAAAATCCCTGCACGACTGTGAAGCCCTAATGCACTATCACGATATATCCTGTCTTTGCGTAGTCGATGGTGAACGCTTAGCAGGTGTTGTTACCAAACTTGATTTCTTGGAGCCCATCAGCCAGATGGAAACCGTGGAGCAACGTGTAACGGTGCAATTTGGCATCAAGAACATAGAAATCAATCCTGAACAGCAAGAGTTTATGATGATGGAATTCGATTCGTTTGTTCACCGCTTCCAAGAGGCTTTCCATCAGGGTTCATTGTTTGTATATATGAAGACCCACCGCGGTACCAACATGCGCGGCACCCCGATGGTTCATTGCCGCCTCCAGTTCCGAACGACGAAAGGCAGCTTTTATGCCGCCGGTGAAGGCTGGGGTGTAGAACCCACATTCAGGGTTGCACTTGATCGTCTCGAGCGACGTTTGCTACGAAGCAAAGAGCTTTTGGCGTATAACCCACGGTTTGCAAGGGACTACCTACGCAAGGTAGGGCTACCTTCAGAAGAAGAGTAGCAACCAACCCACCCCAACTATACGAAAACTAGCAAAAACCTTGAAAACAAGAAAAACGGCTTTTATCCATCCTTTTTCATCAAAAATATAAAATGTATAGTTTTCAGACAACCGCCCCAGTCCACATCAAATTTCCGCAAGTTTACTGCAGACTACACTTTACTTTATAGGCTGATAACATGGATCCGCGCAGGGTTATGGTTTAGGCATCAGTTGTTCTATTATGCTAATTACGGCATATGTGGGTTTACGTAGTGGACCTAGGCCCTCCACGATTGTTTTAATGTTTCCCAAATCTGTGCGGGTTATGGTTCGGGTGAAAATAGCAACCAACATAAAAACAGCCACAAACACAACAACACCTATGGCCAATCGGATTGGACTGATAAAGGGTAACTGAGATACTATGAGATAAGTCAAGACACCTGTAAATATTGAAGATAGAGTGATTTTTGCAGATGACTTCCAGTCAACTGAGACATCGTAGCGTTTCTTTATGAAGCCTATGCTCAAAAATAGCCCTGGAAGACCCATTATGAGGGTACTAGCAATCACACCGATTATGCCAAATTGGGAAATCAGCACAAAACCAACTGGAAGACCAATGGCGGCTTGGAGAATAGCTAGTTTGAGGTTATATTTCGTATCTCCTTGACTATTTATGAGCTGCCCGATGCTTAGACTGCCAAGAGCAGTAAGTATGTAGGATATGGAGAGTAACATAAGGTAAAAGGGTGCTTGCGCAAAGCTTGGGAATAACGTATTGATGGCGGGTTCTGAAAGAGACATAACTAGGACAGTAACGGGTACAACTAGAATCGTGGCATACTTTACTGAATGTTGAAAGATATTTTTTAGGTCTTGGGGATTTTTCCGATAATTAAGTTTGGAGAAAGCGGGAAAAACCATAGTTGTCACTGGTGTAGCAAAGAAAGTGACTAAAACAACAAACTTTTGTGCAATATCATAGTTACCGATGGCACCATTATCGGTGATAAAAGTGGGTATAAGCGTAGAAGTGTAAAACATTATGGGAAGACCGAGCAGGATTGCACTTATAGAAAGCGGTAGACCGTATTCTAGCATGGTCTTTATTGTTTCACCTATAGCTAGTTTGCCGTTTGGCGGCTTGGGCATGGACGCATATAGGGGGTACATGAGTAAAACTCCGGTTATACCTGCAACTATACCGCCTACAGTAAAACCAACGGTCACACCTAGAGTGCCTAAACCAAAAACTATGAGCGCAATCATCAAACCGGTTTTAACTATGGATTGCACAACTAGCATGATACTGTTGAGGTGCAACCGATCCATACCCGTAAAAGCGGCACTTGCCACGTTCACTATTGCCCCGCTTAGAACAGATAATGAGGTGATCTGGATTAATTGAGCGATTTCGGGCCGGTTATACAATGTATTTGCCAGAAAACCTGCAAGTGCAATGGATAGAATTGTGAGCGCCACACCGAATGCCAGCTCAACAACAAGTCCTGCGACAAATATGCTCCGTATTTTGGCGGTATTGTTTTCACTATTGTACTGGGCAGTATATCGAATCATTGCCGTGTTTATTCCCCAGTCTCTAAAAAGCGTAATCAATGCGGGAGCACCAACAGCAATTGAGTAGAGCCCCATATTATCTGGGCCCAACAAATTAGCGATGAAAAAAGTGCCAATGGATGAGATAACTGTAGACAGAACAATCCCCCAAAATACATGGAAACTGCCCTTAACTGAAACCTTTGCAATATCAGTAACTTTGCTCATCCCTTGCACACTCAACCGCACATGGCGGTAAGCTTGATATTGGTGATGAGGTAACGTTTATCACTTTTGGTTTTTAAAACTACTTATCTTTTCCCAAAATAATTTCATCCCTACGCTATTGAAATCGCCCAAATGGTAAGCACCCTAAAATCAAGCTATCTCGCTATACAAAACCATATTCGCCATTGTGATATTGTGAACATTGGTAAGACAAGTCTAACTAAAGGTCAATGGAAAAAATTTTGGTGCCGTTTGCTAATCGGCTATCTTATGGCTGAATTGAGTCCATTCTATGTTATCGCCAAACAACAAAGAGTGGAACACAATAGTTTCAGTCCAAGCACAAATAGAACTTCGAGGAGATTTAAGCCTACCAACATATCCCGAAAACTATAAGAAATAAACAGCCAAAGAAATCCTCAAAACGGACATAAACAAACTCCAAAACGACCTGATCTTAGAACCTAAATTCTGCAGTACATATTGTATGTTGAAATTGATGGACTATGATAGTATTTTTTCCACACATACACATTTTTTCACATACATCAGGAATTAATATACAAAAAAAAGAATTTTTCACCATGAAAAAGATGTATGTGCAAAAACCTAATAAGAATTTAGTTAGAACTACGCGGTACAACCTACCTAAGAGACCACAACAGACAGTTTAGCAGAGCAGGAACCACTAACAGAACACTAAAAACCCGCCACGGCAAAATAGATTCCAGACTCATCCGACTGCACCTTGACCTAAACTTAGTAAGAGCCTGTCTTCAATAACATAGTCTTCTGAGCAGAATGGTTGAGTGTGCGATCATTATCATGTTTTCTTCAGATTTTGTATTAATTTCATAATCCTTAGATAAACGCCTACCCCAA
>JAIRTW010000104.1 GCA_031254875.1 Candidatus Bathycorpusculum termitum | reverse complement strand
GGAATACCGAGAATAATCATTTGTGCAAAGCCAGAAACGAGAATGACCGCAAGAACATTATCGTCACCAAAAATGTGATGCTGCCCGCCGATGTTAATATAGACCGCAAAGACATAGATGAGCACTACTAGGATTATTGGGATTATGATGGCGCTGAATATGTCTGCTAGTTTGAATTTGTTTTCTGACATTATTCATTCCTTAGCTTTACTTTATCATAGTGGCATGTTTATAAGTTTAATGCTTGTAAGGTTGGCTTTCACGTTTCTCAGCGTAAAGAGAGTGCAAGCTCTACAGCGCGAATAAGAATGCCAGATTTTGGTCTTTAAGTATAACCGTGACTCTGCAAATTTACGTTATAACGGGGTTTAACGGTCAATGCGGATTCTATTTGAGTGTTTAAGTGCAAATCTAAGATTACCCCGTGTTCACCCTATTAAAACATTTTAAAACAGCATCAGGAGTTGGAGGATATTTTGGGGTCGTTTTTGGTTATAGACTGTTAAAGCAAGCGGAAAAGATCATTGTGCACGCTTTTCAAAGAAAATAGAACAAATATCTAAAAGCATTCCCAGGCAAGTCAAAACCAGAGGGTAACTTGGAAAGTTAGGGTTATAATCCCGAATAGAGAAGATTGAAAGAAAAGGAAGGATGGCTTATTGTTTTGCCATTTTAACGTTGTATGACAGCGGTACTCTGGCGGGACAAACGTATGAGCATGTTCCACATACGATACAGTCTTGAGCACAGAGTTTCTCAGCTTTTGCAAAGTCACCTTTAGTGACGGCACTATAGATGGCTACGGGTTGTAGGCGTACTGGACAGGCGCTAACGCATCTGCCGCAGTGAATGCAGACTGTGGGCTTCTGTTTGTTTTTGACTTTGTCTTTTGCGAAGCAGATGATGCTTGAGGTGCGTTTGGTTATTGGAGCGTCGAGGGTTTGGAGTGCTGTACCCATGAGGACTCCGCCGACTACGACTGAGTCTAGACTGGCTATGTTGATGTTGTTGGCGCTAAGGATATTTTTGATGGGGGTGCCAATTTTTACTTGGAGGTTTTTGGGTTTTGTGACGTCGCCGTTGAGGGTGGTTACTCTGCTTATGAGGGGTTCACCTTCAAAGACTGCGTTTGCGATTGCATTGATGGTTGCGACGTTTTGTACGATAGTTCCCATTTCGTAACTGCGTTTGCCGGCTGGGGTTTCGTAGCCTAAGATGGCTTTTTGCATCATAGCTGCGTCGCCTTGCTGATAGGTCAGGTGGGTTGCGCGGACTTCTGTGTCGGTTTCTTTGCTGAATGCTTCTTGGAGTTTTGGCACTGCTTCGACTTTGCTTTCTTTGGTGACGACGATGACGTGAGGGTTACCTAAGAGTTTGCGGACTATACGAACCCCGCGGACCAAGTTTGCGGTGCGTTCAATCATGAGACGTTCGTCTGCTGTGTCGTATGGTTCGCCTTCTGCGCCGTTTACGAGTAGGGTTTTGATTTTTTTGTCTGCTGGCACGGCTAGTTTAACGGCTGTGGGAAAGCCTGCTCCACCAAGTCCGATTATTCCGGCTTCGCGGATAATTTTTAGGAGGTCTTCGTTTTTGGTGCTGGCTAATTCTGCTTCTGTGATAGAAGTTAGGCTTTTGCCTTTAGTTTTTTTGTCGTCGTTTTCGATATAGATGGCTTCTGTGGGGGTTTCAAAGCAACTGTTGTAGGCATTTTCGATTTTGATAACTTTGCCGCTTATGGGGCTGTGTATGGGTGCACTGACTCTTTCTTTGGCGTCTGCGATTTTTTCGCCGATAACTACCGTATCGCCGATTTTTACGATGGGGGTGTTTGTTGCGCCGCTTTGTTGGTTGGTTAGTACGACTGCGATTTTTGGGTCTGGAAAGATTTCGATGGGGGTTTTACGTGCGAGATCTTTTACTTCTGGTATATGAACTAAGTTTGCCATTTTAATCATCTCCCAAAGGGTTTGTTGATGCGAATTTTGTCAATAACTGGCACAAGCAGGTTCATGATCAACAATGCTAGCAACACACCACCGAAGAAACCCATAAAGGTTTGTATCAGAATGGTCAAAACTGCGAGGCCGACGCCGAAGATTATTTGCCCAATTCCGCTATAGGGTGTTGTTGCTGGGTCTGTTGCCATAAAGAACGCTAAGAATATTGAACTGCCGGCGAAGACTTCGAAGAGTAATCTTGTGGTCAGGTCTGCGTCTCCAAATGCAACTGAGAACAGTAAAGACAAAACGGCAATGGCGGCAAGATAGCTAACTGTGATTTTCCATTTGAAGTATTTACGGCCGACTACAAAAAGGGCAACACCTGCGACGATAACTGCTATGCTTGAGGCTCCACCTACCCAACCATGGTACTTTGCTAGCAACATGATCGATTCTACGCTACCCGGAGTTGCTCCGGGTAAACCAAAGCATCCTTGCAGGTAGCCGCCAAACGAGGCGGCACCGTTACCTGCAGTTGCTGAAAAGTCAGCGGGGTTACCGATGGGACCTGCGAGTGAGGGAACCTGTAACATACCAGTGCTTAGGTGCCAGCTTGTGATCAGCGTTGTGAATGTTGCCGGTAGTAGTACAAGCATTTTGGCTGCCGCCGCGGGGTTAACTAGCTTTCTACCAGCTAGCCCTGCGACTTTTTTGAAAACAACCATACCAATGATGGAAATTAGCGCTATATAGAAGAATGCCAGAGGTGCTTCAACGGGTACTCCGATCTCCATTCCAACTGCCATGTCCGGAAAACCAAGAGTAAAACAGTTAATGACGATTAAGCCAAAAACTGCGGCTGACCAAGTATTAACTTCGCTGTCAGAGGCGACTTTGCCGATGAGAAAGTCAATTGCTACGGCCAAGCCGACTGCTATGAACGTGCCAACGGCGACAGTTAAACCTAGGTTCCATCCTGAGGGGGTGGTGACTTCTGACCAAAGGGCTGCAGAAACGATAGTAACTGCGAGAATAGCAATGAAGGTATATTGCATCATGCGATCTTTTGTCATGGATCCGTGAATGTGCGGTGCTGGATTTACAACTAGTTCATTTGAGGATTCGTTACTCATATCGATTTAACCTTCTCAAATGAACAGGTAATTCTAAGCGCTGGCTTATTAAACTTTTTAGAGAATACCGCCCCTTTAATATTTTATTTTATGTTACCTAATTGTAGACCAGACTTTCCTACAGAGCAATAGAGTAGAAGTTGAACTTGAGTTTTAAACAACAACAATTAAACGACAATCAGCAACATATTCAAGTTTACCGGCACAGCAATGAAAAGGTTAAGAGGAAAATTTGGGTGTCCGTTCCTACTTACAACAAAATCTGGAGTTGTAACTTATAAAAATGCGGGTCTATTCAGCACAGCTATTAGACCAAACTTGAATGCAAACGTTGTTGGCTAAAAGCAACTGCTTGATAAATCCCTCAGATAGGAATTAACCATGTGTCCAATTAACATACAGACTGTTGATGACCTTTTCGAGCTATCCTAATAGGTATTTTGGTTGTAAAATCTTAGCGGGGTTCATTATTTTTTGTTATACCTGCAGTAGTTTGCGAAAATATTCCGTCAAACTTGTATGTTAATTATGGATGTATGGAATTTAACCATATCGCATATCTTGAATTATAGTATTGTTGATGTGGAGCGAAAAAATGATTTTCTAGAGTAAATTTTATATCGTGTATGTATTCATTCATTTACCGGGAATTAAATGAATCCAATCACTGATCCCTTGTTCATGGTCGTTTGGCGCTGTACTCGTAACTGCGTCGGCACCTGTGTATACTGCAGTTACACTAAAGAATACACCAAAGACCAGGAACTAAGCACCGCACAAGCCAAGCATATGGTTGATGAAATGGCCGAATTCGGCTCAAAATGGCTTGGAATAAGCGGCGGGGAACCCTTGGTTCGCCCAGATATATGGGAAGTCATCGAATATGCAGAACAGAAGCACGATATGAAAGTCAGCTTAATCACAAGCGGCTTTGCATGGGATGAAAAACGCTTTGATCTGCTCCGTAAATATGATGTTCACACAGCCATCAGCATCGACGGTAACAGAGAATCCAACGATTTAACCCGCCGCAAAGGCGGTTATGACATGGCCGTGCATGCCATGAAAAAACTCAGCGAAGTCGGGCTTTTAGACTGTTTAGTCACCACCATGACTAAAATTAACATAAACCACATGGCACATCCAGCAGAGCTTGCCGAAGAATACAAAGCGCGTATGCTAGTTTATCACAACCTTGTTCCCGTGGGCAGAGCAAGCGAGCACATGACTGACTTGGCTCCCACACCCGAGCAGTACGAGAAAACATTTGATGAAATCTATGAAATTCAGCGTAAACTCTATGGTAAAGTCAAAATCCATGTTTACGCACCTTTTTATGCCCGTATAGTGCGCCAAAAAAATCCAGCCAACTTTTGGGCATGGTACAACGAGGGCTACTTGGGCAAATGCAGCATAGGCGGCAACTATATAGGCATCACTGAAAACGGCGACTATCGAAGCTGTGGCTTCCATGAGGGTTATCGCATCGGTAATGTCAAAGACAAAAAACTAAAAACAGCATGGGAAGAACTCCAACAGAGCCCATTACACCTCAAACTACGTGACAAGGACAACCTCAAAGGCAGATGCGGTATTTGTGAATACAGAGAAATCTGCGGCGGATGCCGAACACGCGCTGAATACTACACAGGTGACCTCTTCGCATCAGATCCCGCATGCAACTATATCCCCAAAATTCTGCGCGAAGACCCCAAAGTGTTTGAGGAACTCTGCAAAGATCCCTTGGGCAAAAAACAATAAACCAGCCCCCAATCTTTTATTCCATTATTTAAACAGACCCAGTCAAAACAAGCGGTAACCACCTTTAACGTAAAGACTAACTTGAATTTGAATTATAGATTAAGATCAGCGGGTCACCTTTCCAAGCCTAATATTCTTTTTCCACGATACTGCCGTCTGATCACAATTTGAGGATAGGAATCAGAAATTATTTTTTCGGCAGGCAAGTGGAGCAAAATCGAGCATCATAGTTGTTTATTCAGTAAGAATTGGCAGGGATGCCTTGGTTAGTGCGGCGATTGTGGAACTAAGTGTGCAACTAACTAAAGGGGTGGTGGTGTATGGGTCTCAAGATATTTGTGGTTTAGTTAATGATGTTGTCAAATAACCTTTTTAGTAGAGTCTGTCGCTATTTTTCTACTGTGAATCGAAGTGATTGTTGATTCAATCTTTCTCAATGCCAAAGCATACCTAAAGGGGCAAATCGTTGACTGTTGCATCGCCATAGAAGAGGGAAAAATATACAAAATTGGCAAAGAAACCCAGATGCCAGGTGCAGACGAAAAAACCGATCTTCACAACCTCCTTGTACTGCCAGGCTTGATTGATGAGCATGTGCATCTGCGGGATGAATACAAGGCGTACAAGGAAGATTTTACTTCTGGCACCTCTGCAGCGGCGGCAGGCGGCTTCACCACAGTTTTGGACATGCCAAACAATGATCCCATCACCATGAGCGCTAAAACCCTGAAAAACCGCAGAGAGACTGCACAGAGACGGATCTTGGTTAACACGGGGTTCTATTCAGAGTTCCCAAGAACCCTCCCCGAGATAAGAGAAGTCGCTGAGGAAGGCGCGGTTGCTTTCAAGTTGTTTATGGGCAATCAGGTAGGCGGAGTAAATATAGATGATGATGCCGCCATAACTGGAGCCCTAAGAGCCATTGCCGAAACGAAACTACCGGTTGCGGTCCATGCAGAAGACCACACAGTACTGGCAACTAACGAAACCAAGCTTAGGCAAGCCAAAAAAAACGCGCCGGCTGATTATCTGCGGGCACACACTAAAGCCGCTGAGCTACAAGCAGTCCAGCGTATCCTTAAACTCAGCGCCGGAACAAATGTACAGCTACATTTTTGTCATATTTCCACCAAAGAGGGACTTGGGGCAATTGTAGAAGCAAAAAAAACCCAAAAAACAGTCACTTGTGAAGTAACTCCCAATCATTTGATGCTTACCAGTGATGAGTTACAACGTTATGGTTCGCTGGTTATTATGGCGCCACCACCACGTGACCGTCTCCAGGTAGAGGCATTGTGGCGCGGTTTAGATGACGGCTCTGTTGATACTTTGGGCTCAGACCATGCACCCCACACCCTTGAAGAAAAGCAGGTAAGTAACGTCTGGGATGTAAAAGCTGGCATCCCCGGATTGGAAGTTACCCTGCCGCTTATGTTATCTATGGTAAAAAAGAACAGACTCTCATTAAACCAGGTTGTGACGCTTCTTGCAGAGAAACCGGCGAAAATCTATGGCTTAACAGACAAGGGACACCTTGAAACCGGCAAAGCTGCAGACCTCACCATCGTCAACTACAACAATCAATTCAAAATCAATGCATCCAAATTCAAGTCCAAAGCCAAATTTAGCCCCTACAACGGCTGGGAAATCAACGGTAAACCTATCAAAACCGTCGTGGGCGGACAGCTTGTTTATGACGACGACGAAATCGTTGCGAAGGGCGGCACGGGCAGAATCGCGCGGGGAGATACACCGTGAAGTTTCTTGCAGACAACATGCTAGGAAAACTGACACGTTGGCTACGTATGATGGAACATGATGTAACTTCAACGGGCAGTTAGACGATAATGAGCTTTTGGAGATAACAAAAATGGAGCAACAGGTACTGTTGACGAGAGATTTGGAGCTCTACAAGCGGACCATCAAAGAATCTGGATGCGTTCTATGTGAAAGACAAAACAGAGCCGAAGCTGCTTGCAGAAGTTACAAAACGTTATGGACTGGATAGATGATTTTGGAAAATCCGCGTCGTAACCCTTGCTGATCTAGCCCAAACCCTCACTCCATTAACAAAACTACAAAGAACCATTCTTGAAACCCTCAAAATCCCAACTAAAACCCGACCCACACAACCAACCAAAACAAACGGTATATTACAAAAACAGAGAATCCAGGGAATATAAAAATTTACAACTGTGCTGTGAAAGTGGTTATTTTTGCACAATCTGCATTTGACGAATTGACCTTTGGCATTGTCTGTTTAGATGTTAAATCAAATCGGTTCCCTCAACCCTCCATCAGACAAAAGGGTTATTGGTGGGATATTGCTGAGCAGTGGGATGTGGCTGAGCACACACCAAATGAACAAACTGACCCACAATCACTGCTGAAAACAATAACGCAAAAATTAACAAAAACACTCCCACACACCTACTAAATCCAAAGGGCAACATGTCCAACATGAAACACACCATTAATACTGATAACCACCTGCCTCCAAGACAGAACACCACACACGCTTACCCAACGC
>JAIRTW010000084.1 GCA_031254875.1 Candidatus Bathycorpusculum termitum | reverse complement strand
AATCGTTGGGTGCTTGGGTGACTGAGTATGCTATTGGTGTCTCTGGTTATAGTGCGGTTGCGCCGACGAGTGTTGGGCAGTTTTTGGCTGCTTCTGGTAATGAGTTTGTGTTCTACTACACCCAGAACTGTCCTCCTGGTCAGACTGCGGTGTATTTGGTGCATTATTATTATTTGGATGGGTCAGGTTGTACGACTAAGGTGGCCATGGATAAGTTTATGGTTGGGACGGTGGGTTCTTTGGTGACTGAGTATGCGGTAAGTGCGCCGGGTTATACTGCGCTATCGCCGACAAGTATTACAAAGACCCTTGCACCCGCTGGCACTGACTTTGTGTTCTACTATGTCAAGTGTTAATTGTTTCAGGCCAGTGGCGCCACGTTGTAGCTATGGAGATTCTTCTCCAAAATACCCCTGTTTGATTGGGGCCGTTTGAGTGAGTAACGCGATAATAAGACCCTAAGTATACAAAATATCGCTTTGTTCAAACGTGCCAACCAAACCCTTTTTTAGGCTTAAATTAAAAAGATGAAGACACCTACAGCAAGCTAAATACACGGTTTCTTTGTTAATGCGGTGTGTGGTGTTCATCTACTGTTACCTTTATTGGTGTTTTTGCCTCTGTTTCTCTATTGGTGCCTGTGGGCTGTATTTACTTCGATGGGTAGCTTTGTTATCAGTATTCTGCAAAACTTTAAATGTCTATTCTTGGATAACAGAATAGTTGTTATCGTTTGGTGTCCTCTATGTTAAAGGTTAAACTAAGCTTACTTGTAATAGTTCTTTCTGTATCGTTTTGTTTGACTTTGTGTTCTTTTGCGATGCTTGCAATAAACACGGAAGAACCTTCCTACACAACGCTGACAACTATGCCTCAAGTCTTGCCTCTCCAAGCGGACGAACCATTGGTGTCTCCTGAACCTACCGCTACCCCTGTTCCGACACCAAAACCTGAACCTACCGCTAAACCTAACTTGGAGTTTTCCTGCAGAGGGGCATCTGCTGACAGTTTTAAATTCGAAGTAAGTGGTATGCTAAGCTACAATAACAGTGCCATCCCCCGCGCACAAGTGTATATCCGAAGCAGTGCTGATGGTGGAGATAGCTGGGAAGATTTTGTACTGGAACAAACCAGTGCGGACGGTAGCTTTAATACAGTTTGGATCCCCAAAACCGCAGGTAGCTACCTGCTCTGTGCTCACTGGGCAGGAAACGGCACACTACGCTGGATGAATACCACCCTAAGCATTGCACTAACCTCTGATTCTGCCGGCAACGTTTTCTCCGCCACTTCAGATGCAGACATAACCGGCTTAAGCTATGACGCATCATCCCAAACTCTGAGCTTCACTACAAACACAACCCAAACTTCCACCCCCATAAGCATCTGTATACCCAAAGCACTTGTCAACGACGCCAAAACCCTACTGCAGATAAATATAGACGGTAAAACCGCAGAGTTCATAACCAAATCCCAAAACGACCTCTGGATCATAACCTGCACTGCCAATCAAGGCAGACATAGCACCACTGTACAGATACATCCTTCGACGATGATGCCTCCAGTCTCAACACCTTGGCTTACCATAGTAATAGTTATCGCCATCATAATTGCTGTTGCCGCCATCACCACAACTATCCGGCGCAGACGCAGAACCGCCGCAACCGTAGCCGCCATCCTAAAACAAAACCGCCCCTAACATGCACCTAAAAAGAAACCTTCGCCAATCTTTTTTTATCCCCCTACCCCCTCACCATATAAGACAACCCTCTCTTCCCCTACTGTACTCAGGAGATAGTCATGGTTAAAGATCAAACCCTGCTTCCCTTCGTTAAAGAAAAAAACAAAGCCGGCGAACCCATCATCATCATGGACAGTCGCGAAGCCTCAAGCGCCAAAAAAATCGCCACCGGCCTAACTGAAAAAGGCGCCCAAGTCAAAACAGAAACGCTTGAGAAAGGCGACTACATCCTAAGCGACCAATGTGCAGTGGAACGAAAAACCGTCAACGACTTTGTCTACACCCTCACACGCCGTTTCCTCTTTGAACAACTCTTCCGCCTAAGAGATGTCTACCCAAAATCCCTCATCATCCTAGAAGGCTACTTACCCATAATCTACAAGTACAGCAATATCCAGCCCCAAGCCGTCTGGGGCGCTATGTTTAACCTCGCCAAAAACGGCATAGCCATAGTCAACACCGCCAATCAAAAAGAAACAATAGACTTCCTCTACACCGCTGCACGCCAAGAACAAATAGTCGAAAAACGCAAAGCAATAGTGCATGCATTCAAAAAATGTGATACCCTCGCAGACGCCCAAGTATATTTTGTAGCAAGCTTGCCAAGCATAGGACGAGAAAAAGCAACAGCAATCCTAGATTCCTATCAAACTCCATTAAACGCGCTCATAAACATAGCCGACTGGGAAAAAGCAGTACACGGACTTGGGCCAGTCATAACTAACCGTGTCAAAGACGTACTAAACACCCCCTACAAGAAGAATGAGGAAAACGACGAAAAATGTCAAAATACACCGTCTTAACTCCGAATAGTGGTTCCATAAATGTTTAGTCGTTAAGCGGGGTGTTGTGTGTTTTTACATTTGGTTGTTGTTTGGTGAGGTGGCAGATGACCCTGTCATTAATGGGTGAATTTTCGGTGAAAATTTATTGATCATTTGCATTATGCCTTAGATTAGTGGTTAAAGTTAAAGGGAGTGGTTTATGTGAAATATGTGGTTTTGTTGCGTGGTGTAAATGTTGGTGGTAACAATAAAGTATCTATGTCTGAGTTGAAAAGGCTCTTTGAGAA
Organism: Candidatus Bathycorpusculum termitum; assembly: GCA_031254875.1. Lineage (GTDB taxonomy): Archaea > Thermoproteota > Bathyarchaeia > Bathyarchaeales > Bathycorpusculaceae > Bathycorpusculum > Bathycorpusculum termitum. The sequence continues at coordinate 7,203 of JAIRTW010000084.1, read as the reverse complement.
GCGTGGTTTCTTAAATGTACAGACCTATCTAAACAGCGGTAATATTGTTTTTGAGAGTGGGGTTGATAATGTGGATTCACTAAAGATGATATGTGAAACGATAATAGCAAATGCGTTTGGGCTAAATATTGCCGTCGTGGTTGTGTCGGGGGCTGAATTGTCTGAGACGCTTAAGCACGCGCCTGATTGGTGGAACAACGATGAACGTGCAAAGCATAACGCTATTTTTGTAATACCCCCCGCCGATACGAAGGAAATATTTGAACAAGTTGGTGAATGTAGGCTGGAATTTGAAAAGGTTGCGGCATATGGGCGGATTATTTTTTGGTCGGCACCTTTGGTGACGTTTTCACGCGCCAGGTGGTCAAAAATTGTCGGTACCCAAGCGTATAATAAAGTTACCATACGAAACGCCAGCACAACAATAAACCTATCTAAACTTGCAAATTAACCTGCGGTGACCTTGAACATTTTTTGCAAGCCAAAACAGAAACCCTAAACCTTTAAAAGCCGACTATACCCCAATATTATTTGTTGTAAGGAAGGTGTATTTTTGTCACAAAAAGTAACTCGTCAAGAACTTGAAGCTAACAACGGTAAAGACGGCAAGCCCGCTTGGATAGCCTATCAAGGCAAAGTCTATGATGTGTCTGAGAGCAGTTTTTGGCTCGACGGTGAACACATGAGTATGCACAATGCCGGTAAAGACTTAACTGAAGACCTTGAAATGGCCCCGCACCGAGACGAAACCTTTAGCCGCATCAAAATAGTCGGCGAATTGGTCTAACTGTCTGCTATAGGTTAAAACAGGCACTGCAAAACGCTGTCGACTCGGCGCAGTTTATCCCACACATTTTACTTCTCCAGCCGTTAACCACCTTGTCTGTTGTGGATTTAGTAATTATAATTAGTAACAGTCTGCTGAAGACCATCAAGCGCTTTTCCTATTCAGCTGTTCATGTTGCTAAGTTCGGTGTGTCTTGTTCCCGCAAGGGGTTTCTGTTTTGGTTTGCCGGTTTGATTATCCGTTGCTCTACATCATACTTGGGCGGTATTCCGTTTTTTGGCTGGTCACGGGAGCTTTTCGAGGGTGAAATTAAGCGGTTCACGAGGCGCACCGTAGTTGAGTAAGAGTCTCAACGTGCTCTGTTGCCCTCAATAACATTAAATGTTCTCTTTACCAAAATACTGTTTAACGTTGCCTTATCTCCCAGTTGATGGGATGTGAAGCGGGGTTTTGTCCTGACTTGAACAACCAAAAGTATCACCACTATAGTTGCTTATGCGGGCATTTGTGTTTCAAAGTCGCTCAAACGATATATGATGCAATGACCATACTTGCCGGTAGGTGATTGGTTGGAGGCGAAAACACTGCAGGTTAATGGTTGCAAATGCCAAGCGCTAATTCACAAGGCCAAAGGTACCCCGATTGTTTTTCTGCATGTTTTATCGTATAACCTCGGTGTGCGGCAGCGCATAGGGGTCACCGAGTTTTTGGCAGAGAAGCAGGTATCTTTTCTTGCTCTAGATATGCCCTATAGGCTAAAAAGTCCGTGTCAGCCAAAAAATCCCTCCCCCCAAAAAAATATAGACTTTGTCGCAAAAACCTACACGACCATCTTTGGAGAGACCGCTCCGGTGGTAGTCAGCGCAAGTTTAGGCGGCTACATAGCCCTAAAATACGCTACACAACACAAAGTCAAAGGCTTATTTCTAATTGCGCCTGCTCATGCATTTGACGATGAAGCCCTAGTCAAAGCCTACCGTAGCTTTGACTTTCCAGTTCACATCGTATGGGGCACAAATGATACTGTAATCTCTGGCGAAGAAATGCGCACCCTAACCCAGAAGTTGCCCAATGCCAAAATGCTAACCTACAGCGGCGCGGCGCACTTAGCCTACCAAGACTATCCCGAATGGTTCAAGCGCGACCTTCTTATGCTCTATGCCTCTGCTGACACAACTTAGTTAGAGTGTGGGCTTGCCCACTACAAGATAGTGGTATGAACCTGCTTCAGTGACAGATACAGTACAAAACCCTGCCTGGGTGAGCATGTTTTGCACGGTTTTCTCGCTAAACCGTATGTTTACCGGTGGGCCTTTGGGGGTGTCTTGCTTTTTCCAGTCTAAATTCACCAACCAGCCCGATGGCTTAACCATTTCTCGTGCGTTAGCTAAAACCTTGCGGGGGTCTTCAAAGTCGTGGAGGCTCATGCTGAAAAACACCACATCTGCACATGCACTGCAGAACACCGTGTCCTCTGCGCGTCCGGCTTTGGCGGTGATGTTGATTAAGCTCTCCAATTTAGCTCTACTCTGTAGCTTCTCGATACCTAAGGCATCAATATCTATGGCATACACTCTGCCTAAAGCGCCGACCTTCTTTGCAGCCAGCAAACTAAAGTAACCATCACCACAGCCCACATCCACAAAGATCATGCCCTTCTGCAGTTTTCCAAGTACCGCTTCAGGGTTGTACCCGTTGCGTCTTGTGGTTTCGTCTAAACTGAAACTGCCCTGCCAAACCATATTACATGCCTAGTTCTGCTGACGGTTTTAAGAGCTCGAGAATTTGTTTTTCATGCGTTTGTCGGGTAGTAAGCGGGTAGATTTGACGTTCGCATTCAAAGAAGAGCGGATCTTGCCCGATGATGCGGCTGAGTTTTTCATCCGATTCAGCGTTTACTATGAGCATGCTTCCCTGTTGTCCAATGAGATGGTAGGTAAGCTCAAGACTTTTTTCTTTCTCCAGATTCTCAAAATATTTGAACTGCAAAGGCAACAGTTTTGCCCAGCGCTCAAGGGGTATGTCACGTTTTACTTTTTGTATGACTAAGAACTTCATAAAAATCACTGATAATATTGTTGACTGACTAAAGCATATTCTTTAAACCCTTATCTCTTTTGTCAGTAACATATTATTTTATTCGTTAGATATATTGTTTTGACCTGTTTGTTGTTTTGGTTATGTGGTTTCCTCGTTGGTTATGGATTGTTCATACTGTTGTTGTGTGTATGATTGTGGGCTGGGTTATCGAGGGTTGGTTTTTTAGAAAGGTGCTGTGATTGTAGGGATCTGTGGAGGGGACCCTGAGGGGTTAAATTGTGGGGCGTAGTTGCTGTTTTACTAACACCCCTAACAGTTAACGTTACATCATTGCTGATTTTAGTATACTTGTGGTGCTTTATACGCTTGCGGCGTTTTTTGTAAGGCGTTTCTTAAACGAACTTGCCTCTCGTTCAGGTCTCTCTCTATTTGCAACAGCCGGTTTTCTGGTGCTTATTGGTGCAACACTCACAATAGTTGTTTAGGTGTTCTACTTATGTGGTTAGCCGTACTGATGTTTGTATTGCCTTCTTCACCCTAAAAGAGCCCCAATCAATATCCCTACCCAACATACACACCCGTTAACTGTATCAGCATCAAACGATAGAGCTATTTTCTGTCCAAATTGCGGTGCATCCGCACCGTCAGGTGCTGTATTCTGCCCAAACTGCGGAAAACAAACGTACTAATCAACTTTCATTTTTTATTTGATATATTGTATGATTTGATCGTATTAAATTTAGTATACGAATACTTAACGGATTAGTTTGCCAGTTTGCACAATTTATAATGTGGCCAAGCCAATATTTTGATTGTTTGAAGCAGTGTTATACAAGATTGACTAAAACAATCGGTGTCCAATGGTGGAAAAAACGGAAGATACAACCTTTCATTGCATATTTTTTGGCGCAAATTCTTTTGATATCTAACGTTGAGATCATAAACTGAGCTGCTAAAGCACACTCAAGGACACCAAAATAAGACTCAAAAAAGACTGAAACCAAGGCTGGTCGTTTCTGCAACAACTTAACCCGCCTCAGCAGAACATAAGGCCCAAATCTTTTTTAGCAGGTTTCTTTGCCGTTGATTTTCTCTGTGCCGCCCCGCCTTATAAGTTCAGGAAGCCGTGTGGAAACCTTTGCCATTGTATCTTTAAAGGTATCCATCAATTCATCGTTAACTTCGAGGTCAATGGTTACTCGCAGACGGCCCTTTTTTTCATGTACCCGTTCAGCCATGATACCACCTCCCAAAAATGCCTAACCGCATGGGAGATAGGTTGGTTGCAAGATGAACTGCCTGCATGCCGGTTAAATCTAGATGGATTTCGATAAGGTAGTGGTATCTGCCCAGTCGCTTGGTGCGGGTTTTGTAGCCACTGACTATGTTGCCTTCTTTGTAGCGGCGTAGCCCCTGATTTACAAATACTGATATGACCGCGGGTGCTAAAGGTTCAAAAGTAAAGGCTATCCTGAGCAGAACGCGGGTTGCACTGCCGGCTAATGATTCCCAAAGTGGTCCCAAATACCCATCTTCCTAAAAATCCTCATAATCGCTTCCAGCTGCTTGCAGGTGAGAGCTTGATTAACAGTAGGTTACATATTTTTTAAGCCTGTGTGACTGTATGTACCCAACAACAGGCGATGCCTATGGCGATGGATAACCTCTACATGCAAGTTTATGGTTGCAAACGATGTCAACTCTGGCAGGGTACAAAACATGCCGTTCCCGGAGAAGGACCCTCCAATGCCAAGGTCATGATAGTAGGGCAGAACCCCGGTGCTGAAGAAGATGAAACGGGCCGACCGTTTGTAGGCCGTGCAGGTAAATACCTCACCAAAGCCCTCTTCGAATATGGCATCCGTCGAGAAGACCTCTACATAACCAATATCGTCAAACATACCTCCCCCAAAAACCGTAAACCATACCCTGCCGAAGTCGGCGCCTGTCTCCCCTATCTACAGGAGCAAATCCGTCTTATTCAACCCCAAATCATTGTTCTTTTGGGTGCCTCAGCAAAAGAGACACCACGGGTCGCGGGTATTAAGTATTTTGAGATTGTTCATCCCTCTGCTGCTATGCGGTTTACCAAGATGCGGGAAAAATTCAGAAAACAAATCACAGAACTCTCCGAACAGATCAGACAGACACAGCAATTATAACCGTAACTTTTCAAAGTTTCAAAACACAACGTTATCTATATATAAGCGACATTCTCATAAAACGTGTTTGTTATGCAAATTTTTAACAAAGAGCTGAGGGAAAATCAATGAAAACAATCTATGAAGGCAAAACAAAAAGGGTTCTATTAGATGATGTGACCGGTGACTACTTTTTACTTTTTAAAGACGCCGCCACCGGCGAAAATGGCATTTTTGATCCTGGTGCTAACACAGTGGGTGGTAGCGTCTCGGGTAAAGGAAAAATCGGACTTGCTATATCAAAATATTTTTTTGAGATAATGGAAACAAATGGTATTCCAACACACTATCTAGACGCAGATCTTGAACAGGGTCTGATGAAAGTGCGACATGTCACAGTTCCCGCGCTTGAATTCGTGTTACGATACTACACGGCAGGCAGTATGTGCCGCAGATTTACCCTTCAAAAAGGTATTCCTTTTGACCCGCCCTATCTTGAAGTTACACTCAAAGACGATGAACAAGGAGATCCACTTATCAGTGAAAGGTTATGCCTTATCAAAGGCTTACTAAAAGAAGGCGAATATGACAAAACGTTGGGCCTCTTGGCTAAAGTGGGTGATGTCTTGCGAAAAGAATTAAAGAAATTCGACTTGACCCTGATAGATTTTAAAATTGAATTCGGCTTTGACGAAAATCGGAAAATATACATCGCTGACGAAATTACACCCGATATTTGGCGCGTACAAGACCAATCAGGCAACATCCCAAATCAAATTGATTGCGCAAAACTAATCCTTGACAAAATAAATGCTAAAAAATAAACGCGGCACCACATGCGTATAGCTATTGCCTTTAAAGTTCTAACTATCCGTATTAGTGGCTCATGCCAAATGCAAAGTACGTTCACCTGAACTTTCTTAGAAACAACTTCATGTTTGGTAAATTGGCCAAATAACGACGTATTAGGTGTCTAATGCTAACTGTATCGGCTTGCCGATAACTCTTGTTTTGAAATAAACTTTAAACCGAAATCAATTTGGCAAAGGTTAGCTTGGTTGGTGTTGGGCTATTTCATGGGTTGGCGTAGAATGGTTTTTAGTTTTTCTGGTGTCGTTTTGTTGGGGTTGTTTAGGTAGATTTCGTGGTGTTTGCCGCTTAGTTGCTGTCCGTTGCTTTTGATGGTTTCATGGAGTTTTTGGATGTTTGTAGCTTCGGCGGAGTATGGTCCAAGGTGCATGATTTGGGCGGCTTTGCCTTCATGGAACAGTTCAAACTGCACTTTATCAATGGCAGGCAAATTTTTCTGTTTCCCCTGTTCAACGACATTTTTAAAGTCGGTTTGGGTGATGTATTTGGGTTGCATAATCATAGCTGTCCACCTCCACTTGTCTTTACGGTCAACACTGAACTGAGTCATGTCTTGTACCCACCAAAGCCCCTCAAGGGGCAACACCCCATAGTCCACGCCTTTGCTTTTTTTGACCATAAACTTGAGTGAGTAGGCAAGCGGATAGAGGGTCTGAACGGCATCTATATACTGTTGCGAGGAAGGTGCACCTTCCCCCTCTATTAGCAGAAAATTCATGCCGGGCACATCAACGATCGAGACTTCTTTGGCTGAAGGATTATAGAGAAATTTAAGTTCCTTTTTAAAGTCGATCTTGTCCAAACTAACCAGTGCTCCAGCGTTCTATTGATCTTTTAGCGATAAATAATTACCGTTGCCCACATGGTTACAGCCAACAAAAAAGCGGAACGAAATTACCGATTCACTCCTTAAACAATGGTAAAATTTACACACCGTATGTTTGATTTATTGATTGGTCACATGATTTTCTAAAACCGTAATATGTCAAAATTAAGATTAAGCTATATTAGTGCTGTTTTTAATGCTCCTTTGAATGTGCTTTCGGGGGGTCTTTATGATTACAAATATCCCGTCTAAGTTTAGTTTACGCCGTGTTTGCCGTAGAGATTTGCTTTTTGTTTCTTTATCACTTGTGTTGTTGGTTATTTCTGTATTTGTTTGTATATCGGCAGTAGGTGCTGATGAGTCTTCTTTGGACTCTGATGATGTCGAGCCCACTCCGTCTCCTTCTCCTACTGCCACTCCTTCTCCTTCTCCTACTGCCACTCCGTCTCCTTCTCCTACTGCCACTCCGTCTCCTTCTCCTACTGCCACTCCGTCTCCTTCTCCTACTGCCACTCCGTCTCCTTCTCCTACTGCCACTC
>JAIRTW010000026.1 GCA_031254875.1 Candidatus Bathycorpusculum termitum | reverse complement strand
TTGTGGTTGAGTATGAAGCCTAGGTAGCCTCGTTGGATGGTTTCAATTACTATAACATGGACAAAAAAGATGCCTAGCGTGTTTTGGCCGATTGTTGTAATGAGTTTGTTGAGTATGGATGGTGTGGTTTTTTGTTGGTGTGGTGGTGTGGTTTCTTGTTGGTGTGATGTTGGCTTAATTGTTAGTAGCAGTAGAAATGCCATGACAGATGCAAGAATCACTGTGGGACTGTGATATGCCTGGAAGTAGTACATACTTGTGCCGGCGCCGGAAGTCATTAGCACATATGTACCCAACGCTGTTAAACTGATTCCTAGAAGCATAAGTGTCAGAGCTTTTTTGCGGTCGATCGGCTGTATTGAACAGAGGTATGCGCCTAAAACGTAGTATCCTACATACCCTGTTATGGTGAAGACGTTGTGGTTGAGTTGATAGGGAAATATCAGACTAAAAAAGGGCAGGATAGATGCACCGATGAGCCATAGTCCAATAAAATACTTGATAAGTGTCTGACTTGGCGTCTTGTTTGCATGAGCTATTATTACGCGCAGAAGGGGTGTTAGTAGGTAGAGTCCGATGAGCGCGTAGATGTACCAGAACTGGGTGTAGGCGCCGTTTAGTGTGCCCTGTATGATAACGCCTGGGGTGAGCGATATGTTTTGGGTTAAGTGGATCCAGATAAAATAGATAATGGTCCAGAATATGAAGGGTAAACCTATTCGTGTGAGACGTTTTTTGAAGAATTTGCGGAGGCTTTCGTTTTTTTCAATTTGCATTTTTTCAGGGTGCATCAGTAGCAGACCAGTTAGCATCAAAAACAGTGGTACTCCTAGTACTCCAAGGCATTGGTAGATGAGTACTGTAGTCCAGCTTGCTATCCCCAGCGGCGGTAGCTGGTTTAGTTCTTGGCTGGTCATTGGCCATCTGCCTGCGGCATGAACCAAAATAACAGTTGTAATAGCTATTGTGTGAATCAAATGAACATGAACGTCGCTTAGCTTAAGCTGATTAAACTTCTCCATCCTAACCTGGGTCTATTATAGGCGTACTGTGTCGTTATAAGTTTACTACATAAGCGGTAGTTAACTGGATAACTGCTGATATATCCCAGAAGCATGATGTTACTATATATCTTCTGCCGAACGCGCAAAGCTGGCAACAGTACACATCCATCAAATATCCTCTCACAACAACGATTGTGGCACCATTAAAAAGATGCTTTTCATATTTCGCCTTTTTCAGCAGTAGCCTTGTTTGGGTGTTTGTTGGGTGTTTTGGCCGCTTTGGTTATGTGGTTGGCTGTTTGGCGGTTGATGGTTATGGTGCCGGTTGATGGATCGTTTGGGGGAGGTTGCTTGGATCGTCATATATGTTTGTGGGGCCCTTCTATACTCAATGTTTTTGGCATGTTTCTCGTCAGTTGATCTGGTGACTCGCTTGCGGTTAAGCAAGTTTCAATGAGATATTCATATAGATGTAACTGAGGTTAACTGATTTTTACAAGAATCAATTTTACTCCCAAACGTCAACTTTACAGAACCCTTTCCAACATGTCTATATATTTCCAGAAGTACCTCTAACCTTTTAGTGTTACACATGTGGCTGGAAGAAGCAGTAACTCAAATCGGATGCACTTTTAGAAATAGTCTTAAAGAGATTTGTTTACATCCTGAAATTAATTTTCTATCTAACCTGCAAGAGATACCCTTGGCTTTAACCAGATACGCAATAACCAATAAAATATAACCCGAGTGAACCAACTTATGTATAAAACCCCCCAAGACTTTATGGCATATGTAAAAGACAAAAACCCTGACCAACCAGAATTCCATCAAGCTGTAGATGAGGTTATTACCTCTGTTTGGTCGGTAATTGAGAATAATCCCAAGTATCAATCTGCCAACATTTTAGAGCGAATAATTGAACCTGAACGAATAATTATATTTAAAGTTACTTGGGTTAACGATAAGGGCGAAGTAAAGGTAAACAAAGGCTACAGAATTCAAATGAACAGCGCCATCGGCCCATACAAGGGGGGTATCCGTTTTCATCCAAGCGTAAATCTAAGTGTCTTAAAGTTCTTATCATTTGAGCAGGTGTTTAAGAACTCTCTAACCACTTTACCATTGGGTGGTGCTAAGGGTGGCTCAGATTTTGATCCTAAAGGTAAAAGCGAGGCTGAAATCATGAGATTCTGCCATAATTTCATGCTGGAACTCTCACGTCATATCGGACCAAACACCGATATCCCCGCCGGTGACATCGGTGTAGGCGGCCGAGAAATCGGCTACATGTTCGGCATATACCGAAAAATGCGAAATGAATTCACAGGAGTATTAACCGGAAAAGGCATCAATTGGGGTGGTAGCCTAATCCGACCCGAAGCCACCGGATATGGTGCTACATACTTCGCACAAGAAATGCTCAAAACACGAAATGAAGATCTCAACGGAAAAACCATCACCATCTCAGGATCAGGTAACGTTGCCCAATATGCAGTACAAAAAATCAACGAACTCGGCGGAAAAGTAGTGACCCTCTCAGACAGCAACGGAACAATCTATGATAGCGAAGGCATTGATTGCTCAAAGCTTTTGTATGTAATGGATCTAAAGAATAACCGCCGGGGACGAATCCAAGAATATGCAAGCAAATACAAAAACGCCGAGTACCTTGAGGGCAAACGACCTTGGGGAATTGAATGCCAAGTAGCCCTACCCTGTGCCACACAAAATGAACTCAGCGGAGAAGACGCAAAGACCCTGATAAGCAACGGATGCTACTGCATATCTGAGGGAGCCAACATGCCCACTGAACCTGAAGGCGTACAAATATTCCTTAAAAACGAAGTCCTATACGGACAAGGCAAAGCCGCAAACGCGGGCGGCGTAGCAACCTCGGGGCTAGAAATGACTCAAAACAGTATGCGCCTCTCATGGACCCGCGGAGAAGTTGATACCCGACTAAACGAAATCATGAGGTCAATTCACCAAACCTGCGTTCGATATGGCAAAGAAGGAAAGTTCATCAACTACGTTAAAGGTGCAAACATTGGAGGCTTTGTAAAAGTAGCAGATGCAATGATAGATCAAGGGCCTATTTAGTACCTGCAAAAGAAAATATCTCCATTCATTTTTCCTGTTTAGGGCATCAACATGCAACAGAAGTATAGCCGAAGTAACCTTACAATTTGATAGCACACATAAACACACGATTAACCAGAATTGACCCCATAAATACTAATTATCTAACATCTCAGACTCGCAGTATGCTATCAATTTATTTGACTATTACAACTGTACAGGAGAGCAAACGTGTCACTTTTCCGCTGATACTGCCAAGCAGGATGCCTTTAACTTTCCCCACACCTTGATGTCCAAGAACAACAGCATCAAACTCGCCTTCTTTGGCGGTAGCGACAATCTCGATGGCGGGATCGCCTTCCCGCAGAACCGGCCAAACAATCAAGCTCGGCTTTGTTATTTTTACATGTGCAACAGCCCTATCCAAGATGGCTTCATGGAGTTTATGCAGATCTTTGGCAACAGTCATCATTTCGTCGCCTGAATACACGGTTGCAGCTACTTCTGTGACGTTGAGGACCGTTAAGGAGGCAGAATATTTTTCTGCAAAATCCAAAGCGAAATCCAAGGCGCGCTCAGAATTTTCAGATCCGTCCACTGCAACTAAAACTTTTTGAATCAAAACAAGTCCCTGTAGTCATTTTCTTGAGACAACATTAAAGCTTTTCTGTAAGTATACCTGCCAGAAATGGTTTTTGGATGTTTAGCCCTTAGGAATATAAGGATAGAGTGCTACTTAATTTAAACAACAAAAAATACGGGTGCGCACCGATAACTAAGCATATTCAAATCCTCATGATATTTATTATCGCATTAATTATTCTGCCCATAATCAGCCCGTCCTATCCAGTGTCGGCCGAAGCTTCTGTCTCATCTTGGACTGCTATGAAGCCCATGCCGACTGCTCGCGGAGACTTTGGAGTTGCAGTGGTTGCTGGAAAAATCTATGTTATGGGTGGAACAAACGAAACAAGCGAGACACTAAGCATCGTGGAAGAATACAATCCCTCGACTAATGAGTGGATAACTAAAGCGCCTATGCCAACGCCTAGAAGTGGATTGGCCCTGGCAGTTTACAACGGCAAAATATATGCCATCGGCGGCACCGTCGGCAACAATGTATATGTGGGAAACAATGAAATGTTTGACCCCGTCACTAACAGCTGGGAAACCAAAGCTTCCATGCCCACGCCCAGAGCAGGTTTATGTGCAAACGCTGTTAACGAGGGTATCTACCTTATCGGCGGCGAAAGATATTCAAGCGTTGCTCCTTTTCGCGTTGAAACAGATGTAAATGAAGTTTATAATCCTGTAGCTGATAGCTGGACCACGAAGTCGCCGCTTCCAAATGCGATTGAAGGTTATGGTTCGGCTGTTGTGGGTGATAAAATTTACCTTATCGGTGGTTCGAAACGGGCGGCTTCAACTGGTAATTCTATTCTGGTTGGCGATAATCAGGTTTACGACGTCCAAACAGACCAGTGGACATCTGCACGGGCATTTCCCTTTGCCGTTAGCTGGGGTGCGGCGGTTGCTACCCTGGGTTATTTGGCACCTCAGAGAATATATCACTTTGGGGGTTCCTCAGTGGGAAGTTTGAATAGAACTGAAATGTTTAATCCCATTGCTAATTCTTGGAGTACTGTCGAGCCGATGCCCACACTGAGGGAACGCTTAGGTGTTGTTGCCATTAACGATATTTTGTATGTTATTGGAGGCTTTGATGGTACAGACTGGGTCAGCACAGTTGAGCAGTTTAAGCCTGCTGGTTATGGGACTATGCCGCCTGTGGTGCAGATTACGTCTCCTGAAAACAAAACCTATGCTGATGTACCTTTAGTCTTTGCTACCAACAGGGGTACTGTCTGGATGGGTTACAGTTTAGATGGTCAGGCAAATGTTACCCTAGACAAACCGATAACATTAACTGGTCTATCACAGGGATCCCATCGAATTGTCATCTTTGCTAACGACAGTGCAGGCAACATGGGGGTATCAAATACGGTTTACTTTTCGGTAGATACGATTGCTCCTATAATCATCATTTTGTCTCCGGCTAACCAATCATACAGTTCCACTGACATAGAGTTAACCTTCACCTTGGATAAGCCTGTTTCCGCCTTGGCATATAGTCTTGATGGTGCAGAAACGATAGCGTTGTCTGGAAATGTGACTTTACCTGCATTGCCCCATGGCGGACACCGTTTAACAATATATGCAACTGATGAAGTGGGTAATTCATCAGAGAAAACGGTTTACTTTTCCATTGAGCCGTTTCCTTTTGTTCTTGTCGTAGCTGTTGTAGTAATTATAATCATCGTTGTAGCTACAGCGTATCTGCTCTATAAACATCTAAAAAACGCCAAACCCAAAACAACTCCGCCATAGAAAATTTTAAGTAAACAGCCGGCACGCATTTCATAGAAGGAAACACTGATGGGCTACAAAATCGATTACGCCGCAGGCGAAAAAGCAGGTTGCTCATCCCAGATAATCATAGCAGATCGCATCTTTTACGTTAAACTGTTCACGTCTGTCCCCCCAAGGTTTTTTTCAGGAGACCAGCAAGGTGTTATCCAGAAAGAAATCTCCCAAGCTGAATTTGAATTATGGCTAAATATTTTGTCTGATACTGAAACCGATAATGTGGAAATAGCGAAAAAGCTTGTGCAAGGCAAAAAATATTGAAGCTAAACTTCTCTCCAACGACTTTTCTTCACTGCAATAAACATGATGACGACGCATGCCCCTATCAAAACCGCCCAGTCAATAATTAGATGCGTACTTGAGAGTTCCAAGGCACCTATTGTCCAATGCATAATTTCTGCGGCATACGTTGTCGGCGAAAGATACGCCAGATAGTTAAATGGGTAAGGTACAAGCGTTATGGGATAATACACCGGGGGTAATGTGGCAAACAGCAAAGAGAGCAACCTTGAGAATGCATAGCTCTGCACGACATCACTGGATAAGGTGGCCAACATAAAACCTATGGCAATTGAGAGCGCAAACATCAAAAACAATACAGCGGTAAGTATGGCTATCTGGATCAGATTCGGTTGAATGTAGACGGCCGCTAAGACGCTGAGGATAACTATACCGGGGATAGAGTAAATGATTTCTGCAAGCGACATGCCGGCCATGTACATTTTTGCGCTGGTGGGGGAGCTCACAATCATATCCTGTAGTTTAAAGTCATTTTTTAAGTGTGAGAGATCTGACTGCAGGGCGATACCGCTTGAGAAAAAAATCATAATTAGTCCGCCTGCAATAGCAGTACCAAGCAAATCTCCGCTACTCACAAAGGCCACAACCGCCAGAAGTGACAACGGAGAAATTACAGTGCTTATGGTGACGATAGGATAGTTTTTCATTTCATATATAGCGTTGACTAGGATGCCTGCGAGAATTTGGCTAAACCTGCTACGCTTCAGTCTCATCCCCCGCTTTTTGCCCCGCTAAGCGAAAGAAAATATCATCCAAAGTAACCGGTGTTATGGAAAATTTTATGCCTTGCTCTGAGAACAACCGGGCCAGACGGAACGCTTCTTTCTCGTTAGTCATAATTTGCGTGTAGCCGCTGCTACTCACCGTTACTTCAGCGTCACCTGTTTTGGGAACTTCTTTTTTAGATGACAGCTTAATGCTATACTGATAGCGCACGCTACTTCGTAGCTCAGAGAGGTTGCCCACTGAAATTAGTTTTCCCTCTTTAAGGATGCCTATCTTATCGGCAAGCTGTTCTGCTTCATCCAAATAGTGGGTTGTAAGAAAAATAAAACGTGACTTACCCAATTCACGCAAAATATCCCACAGCTCCCGTCGCGAAATCGGATCCAATCCCATGGTAGGTTCATCGAGAAAAATTATGGGCGCCTCCGAAGCGGTTACGGTAGCGATGAGAACTTTCCGCTTAGTTCCCCCCGAGAGTTTGCTGTTGAGGACATCTCTATACGGTACCAACCCCAACTTGGAGAGAGATTCATCTGCAAGTCGATCTGCTTCCTTATAGGGATAACCACGCCAGAGCAGATAAGAAAAAACGGTCTGTTTAGGCGTCATCCACCTCACCGCACGGGCCTCCTGCGGTACAATTGCAATTCTCTCACGGAGCTTGCCGGCTTGGCTAAAGACATCAATACCATCTATGTATGCCGACCCTGAGGTGGGTTCAAGTTCAGTAGCAAGAATACGGATAAGCGTGGTTTTACCTGCGCCATTTCTGCCAATTAAACCAAAAATGCCCTTGGACTCAACTGAAAAACTGACGTTATCCAATGCAGTACGATGATCCTCGTAAACCTTTGTTAGATTTATGCATTCAAGCCTGCCCATAAGGCATCATTCATTCAGTAGGACGGAAATTCCATTATCTGACTTAGGATCCACGGTAAAATGTCTTCCGCCCTCCAGCTTGAAATAACGTTCAGAACCAAATTTACTATAACTGCTCTGCAACATGAATTTTGATGCCACAGTAGATAAAAAATGTTTATATGAAAAGCAACTGTTTTAGCCATAAGTTGAAGTCTATGTCACAGGACGGCCCTGAAAAATTCAGTTTCCTCACCAAATTAGCCCTCGAAAAAGGTGCAACAGACGCAAAAATCATACCCGCCAACAAAGTCGTCGTTGAAGACCGTGTGGTCCTTAAATGTAAAGTCGGCTGTAACCACTACGGCGAAACCCTCGCCTGCCCACCCCACACACCCACAGCAGAAGAATTCCGCAAAATCGTCTCTGAATACAGCCATGCAATGTTCATGAAATTCACCACCAACGCCTCCGCAGACGCCGAAGTCTATAAACATCTCATGACATACCAAACTGATCCCGCCATATCCCCCGACATCAAAGAAAAAGCGGCAAAGTTTTGGCAGAATTGGAAAAATGATAAACAAAAGATGTTGCAGTCAGTGGTGGATTTGGAGAAAGCGGCCATGAAACAAGGCTACAGCCTAGCGGTATCCTTTATTTCGGGGCACTGCCAGTTATGCGATAAATGTAACACTCAAACAGGCATTTGCCGGCATCCTGAGCTGGCACGCTGGTCTGAGGATGCCTTGGGCGTCAACGTAAAGAAAACTGCTGCTAACGCGGGAATAGAGTTTATCTTTCCATTTACCAAGAATGCAGATTCATTTGCCCTTTTGCTCATAGAGTAACTGGGCAAACTCTAAATATCTTAACAGCTATTGAGCATCGGTGGCTATGAAGCTCCTTTTAGACGAGATGTATGCCGGTTTAAAAGAGTACTTTGAAACTTTGGGCTATGAGGTTTTGACCGCGCAGGAAGCAGGGCTTAAGGCGGCTAAAGACCGTGATGTCGTGGAATATGCCCGTAAACATGGGTTGGTACTAGTGACACAGGATCAGAAACCCGCTGAACTCGCTGAACTGTTAGGCGTGAAATACGTGTTTATATCTAATCTAATGATTGCTAAACTGGCAGATCAAAAAATCAGAGATAACTTTAAAGAATAAATTGCTTATGAGGGTAGACACGCTTATCAGTTTACCGTTATTAACAACTTATTAAGTTCAACAGGTTGCCGGATCAGTAATATCTCATGGCCTTGGTTGGTTTGTTCTGGCGGCACTCCAGGTCGGTAGGTTTCCAAACACATCCGATACACCGCAACACCCAGCCAAACAACACCAACTCGGGCGTAATATTAACGGCAATCTGATGATTCCGATTTGATTCCTTGAGTTGTTGAGAGATTATTTTATGTAAAATTTAGGTGGTAATAAACATAGAATTATGTATGTATTTAGTTCGTGTGGTCACACAGGGCGTAAATGTGTATATGGTTCTATTTGCTAAGTAAAATGGCACAAAAATTTGATTTTTAACGGAAAATGAGCAGACTAAAGGCGCATTTTCACCGAGCTAAATACTACAGAATTATCCTCTATATATTCTTGAAAATCAGTTGATGTTGATGTGGCGTAGGTATTTATTCCATAGATAAGCTGTTGCATAACCTGCGGTTGCTCCTGTTGTGGGTCCCATAAACAGCACCAGTGCTGTTAGCATTGGGCTTGGTTGCACAAAGAGGCTGACAAAAGCGATTTTTTGGAGGTTGAAGGACTGTGGTAGGAGTGCAAAGGCTGAGTAGCTTGAAATAGCAATCATGAGTGTGCTAAGTGCCATGGCGATTATGAGGCGGTTCTGGTTGACGCCGCTGTGTGCGCCTTTTATTTTGAAGATGTACAGGGATAGGTCGACAAATACTCCATAAAGGAAGCTAAAGAAGAACGTGAAGGGTCCCAGAGCGGAACCGCTAAGTAATGCGGTAAGTAAACCGCCTACTGCACCAGCGTATATGGCGCCTGTTTTTTTGATAAAAAGTGCGCTTAGGGCTAAGAATACGGCTTGGACAACCATCATGAGGTAGTTAAGCGGTGGCGGCAGAAAGATGTTGGCAACAAAGATTATGGCGCCAAATAAGGTGATGATGAATAGCCGTTGTAGCTTTTGCGTTCCCAGGTCCCCCAGTTTAGTATAGGAATCACGGTTCCGTTTAAAAAACATAATCATATCGGTTTTGTATGGAGAACACCCAAGAACAGCATAAGCACATTAGGGCTCTATTGGTTTTTTATAAACGCAATTCTTTGCGGTTGCTTGCAAAAGTTTTCTATTGCTTGACTTGAGCAATTTTTAACGGAAAGTTATAAATCTTCAATCACGCTTACGAAAAGTATTATAAATAATTGACGCATAAATGTAAATTGTGGTAAAGGGTATGAGTACTCACGCAGAAGACCTCAAACTACGGTTAATGACAATCGAGCTTCTTCGCACCGCTAAATACAAGCGGAACATCACTTATCGCGAGTTAGCCACCAAAACAGGTTTACCAGTCACAGTACTGAGCCGCTACGCCAAAGGGCACGTTCTGCCAAATACCCCGCGCGCCAAACAGCTCTGGCGGGTGCTCACCAAACTCGTCGGACTTGAAGCTGAGCTCCGAAGCCGAATCAAATTCGATGATACTGGCTACTTTGATAACACCGAAATCGTTGGTGACTACAATATCCTCCAGCAAGCCGCCAACCATGCCCTCGCCAACTTTGCTGGCAAACGTGTCACAAAAATCCTAACCGCAGCCACCGATGGTATACCCCTTGCAACCATGGTTGCCAACGCATTAGGCGTCAACCTCATTGTGGCCAAACGCAACAAAGAAGTAGGCGTCAAAGTCTTCCTTGAAGAAACCTACATATTGGGTCGCAACAGCGGTGTAACTGTCACCCTCTACATCCCCAAAGAATCCATCAAAAAACGCGATAGCGTGCTCATAGTGGATGATATGATTAAGAGCGGCGAAACCCAAGAGGCGCTGGTCAACTTGGTTAAGAAGTCCAAAGCTGAAGTTTCAGGTATATTTTCTCTTATCGCGGTGGGTGAGGAATGGAAGAAACGCCTCAAAGGTGGAGAAGATTCACCGGTGGAAGTCGTTACCCACCTCAAATCACCCCTTGACAGCTCATAGTAGAGCTTTTTCATTTTTAACTTCAGAAACGTTTAACCACCAAACATACACATAGCGTATTCACATTACATTCACTGAGGAACCAACATGCGCATGATTAAATGGCAAAACGGCACCGTAACCACACCCGACCAGACAAAGTTGCCCCTCCAAGAAATCACCTTAGAAATCAAAACAGTTGAACAGATGGCTGAGGCAATCAAAATGCTTCGTGTCCGAGGCGCCCCATTGTTGGGGGCTGCGGCCGGCTTTGGCGTCGCCATCGCGGCATACACTTCCAAAGCAAGCACCTCCATACAGATGATAGCTGAACTTGAAGCGGCGGGCGCTCTGATTAAACGCCAAAGACCCACCGCAATAAACCTGTTTTGGGGCGTCGACAGAGTGCTCAATAAAGCCAAAGCAATCACAGGCACAGTGGAAGAACTCAAAGTAGCTGTTATCTTGGAAGCCCAGCTAATCGCCGACGAAGACGCCGCCCAGAACCGAGCAATCGGCAGAAACGGTTCGATACTCATAGAAGACGGTGACACTATCCTCACCCACTGCAACGCCGGCGAACTCGCAACCGTCGAATACGGCACCGCTTTAGGCGTTATCCGAGCGGCAAGAGAAGCAGGCAAAAAAATCAAAGTTATCGCCGACGAAACCCGTCCGTTGCTCCAAGGCGCACGCCTCACAGTATACGAACTTAAACGCGACGGCATCCCAGTCACCCTAATCACCGACAACATGGCGGCCCACTTTATGAGCAAAGGCTTAGTGGACAAAGTTATCGTGGGCGCCGACCGCATCGTACAAGACGCAGTTTTCAACAAAATCGGAACCTACGGCGTTGCAGTGCTTGCACATGAACATAACATACCCTTCTATGTGGCTGCACCAAAATCCACCTTCGACCTCACATGCAAAGCTGATGATGTAACCATCGAAGAACGCAACCCCCAAGAAGTCACTCATGTGGGCTGCCAACAGACCGCCCCCGACGACATAAACGTCTACAACCCCGCATTTGATGCCACCCCGCTCAAGTATGTTTCCGGTATAATATGTGAAACCCAAATTTACTACCCCGAAGACTATGAGACATTTAGAAAAGGAAAAGTATAACCAAAAAGGTACAGTAGTAGCGGTCTCTATGAGTGAACCCAAAAAAACTGCACCCGTTGAATTCAAAACATGCGGCACCCTAACCGAAAAAGGCGTCGCAGTAACCGAGCAAAGCAGCATCGACCAACTAACCAGCCGCGGCTACGGCACCCTAGAAGGCAAAGCGTTCACACTGGCGTTCTTTGAAGCACTCTACCTCCAAGACAAGGGTCTGCTTGAAACCAAAGCCAAAGACGGTTCCACCATCGATTTTCAGCAACTTTTACGTTGTTGCGAATCCAAAGATGAAAACATCTGGGTTAACTACCTCATCTACCGTGACCTGCGAAGCCGCGGCTACGTTGTGCGGGAAGGCTTTGGCGGTATAGATTTTCGCATCTACGAACGGGGAACATACGGCAAAGACACCGCACCCTACCTAATTTTAGGTATGCAAGAAGGTCAACCGCTTCCCATCAACATGCTAGCCGATGCGTTGCAAAAGACACAAAGCCAAAAAAAAGAGCTAATTTTAGCGGTTATGAATCGGCGGGGTGAAATCGTCTACTACACAGTGGGAGAAATGCACATACCTGTGTAGCTATTTACATGCTCAAACGTTTGTTGTCGAGTAATTCCTGCACTGTTAGCATTTGTATGTCTAGTCCGCCGCGTCTAGCGCGTACTTTACCTCGTAGGGCATCGTCGCTAAATCCAAATGCCACTATAATTCCGCTTCGTGCTTTACTTCTTGCCATCGAAGCGGCGAAGAGATCGATGGTATTCATGCCGACGCTATCTGACTGCTTGATGGAGAGTGGATAGCCCAAAGATGTGAAGCCGTTGATGCCAAAAGATGTATCCACCGCTGAAGACGGCCGGCCGGCTAAACGTTTGAGCACCCAAGTATTGAACTCGTTGGATGGAAGCCGTCGCAGTTTCTTCTCGTTTGGGCCTCGTCTTCTAACAAGCATAAACCCTGACAATATTGCTACACAAAATACTGCGGCACCAGCGGCAATTTCGATTAAAAACCAGTTGTTATATGTGGCATTTTTGGGGGTAGCGGTTGGATAACGTGTTCTTGTTTCGGTTGGTTCTGGTGTTTCGGTTGGTTCATCGGTTGTCTCGGTCTCATCTGTTGTTGTAGGGGACGATTCGGATGAGTCCGTGGTTGACGATTGGCCCTGTACCGTTAGAAGTATAGTTCCGATGAGAAGAACCAAAACAATTAAACCCGTTAAAAGTTTAGTTTTCGTTTTATTTCACCATTCCACTCAAGTCTGCATGCACTCAATAGTATATCGAGCGCTTCTGCGTACTAGATGTTATGCGGCGTTTGCCTTAAAAAACTTTGGAAAAACGTTTGCATCGCCGGCTCTTCGTTATGTTAGCAAACTATCGCGGTAGAGTTGAGTAAGTTTGAAATTTTTAAGTCTTATTTGTTATGGTGTGTGTGGTGTTTGTTTGTTGGTGCTTTGCGTTTGGTTTGGTTCGGGTTGGCAAATCCGTGGTTTGTTTTACTTTTCTCCATTCTGATGGATTTGTTGTGGTAATGTGGCCTAAGGATCGCAACATAGTGTGTGCTTGTTGATTTTCACTGTATCTTTGGGTGCTGGGGGCTGGTTCTCTTAGAAGACCGTGTAGTTGAAGTGTTGAGTGTTAAGGTTAATATTTTCTGGTTGTTACTTTTTGGTATGTCATCGTTTCATGTTAGGCGAAGAGACCGCGAAATCATTGATCACCTTGAAATGTGTCAAGTTCTCAAAGCCGCAAAATACGTTACCATTGCTATTTGCCTAAATAACGAACCCTACCTTGTGTCGTTGAGTCATGGCTATGATGAAGCCAAAAACTGTATCTATTTTCACTGTGCTTCTGAAGGCAAAAAGCTGGTATATATGCAGGCTAATCCGATGGTTTGGGGGCAGGCTCTTCTGGATTATGGTGTTACCAACGACTGTGACTATGTATATACATCGGTTCATTTCAGTGGCAAGTGGTTTCTCATAACTGATCTGGAGGAAAAGTTGTATGCGCTGAAAATTATTGTATACCAAAGCTCCAAAATGCCTGAGGAGAAGCTGGCTAAGGTGAAGCCTGAAAAACTCGCCCAAACCACTATGGGGCGAATCGACATCACTGGTATGTCAGGAAAAAAACATCCGGTGTTGCCAAAAACCCTTGGAAACCCCTGACTTTTATGCGTAGGGTCCGCCAAAATAACGGTAGTGTGCTAATTCAGGAGACCTAATTTAAGGTAGAAAAAATTTGTGTTAGATCCATAGATGATTGTGTGTCTTTCAAGTTTTTGCGGGAAAAACCCTGCTCAATCTCAGGGATAGCACAGAAAATAACCAATCATAAAAAGTATCCTATGTTGGCACACTACCTGATATTTTTTAATAATTATTTTATTATCACAAAACCAATTTATTATCCTAAATATGTGGCATGAGAGTAAATTTAATATGATACTTCATTCAAGTAATATTTTGCTTAAATCTGAGTGTGGCTAAATCTATGTCAGGTATGGAAAATAAGTTATTCAACAAAAAAATTGTGTTGGTTTTAGTTGTCATAGTGCTGAGTTTAATTTTAGTCGGTAGTTACAGCATTGTTAACAACTTGAGTACTCCAGATGCACCCATAGAAAACATACCCCCGGGGCCTCAAATTCAAGTTCTCTCACCTCAAGAAAACACTACATATAACACCGGGGATATACCCCTCAATATTACAGCAAACAATGTAACAGCAAAAATCACCTACTTTCTAGAGGTAGACGGAAACCACACCTACATCTCCGATAACTCTTACATTAAACTTAACATGTATGGCATCCGAGTTTGGGACGGCGACTTTAATATTACCTACACTGAAAGCACAGAATTTCACAACTTATATGGGGGTGTTCACACTCTGACCGTTTATGCTTTTGATGCTGACGGTAATGTGGGGGATTGCCAAATCATCACTTTTAGTGTAGTTTATCCCGTCCCGCCAGAAATAACCCTAACTCGGCAAGAGTTGCAATCAACTATCAGCTATTTTAAATCTCAGGGATTAACAATTGTGCCGCCTGATCCTAAAGCTACATACCTGCTACATGGACCGATTGTGAATTTTGAGAATGCTAAAGAGTTTGCGCTGGCTGTTAGAGCAAATAATAGAATAACCGAAGTCATTGAATTTGACTATCCCGAACATGTTTCGTTTTGCGCCTATTTCTATACACCCGATCACCAGTTTTTACCCGTCGTTTATAGTTTTGGAGTTACGATTGTCTGATTTTTTGTTTTCAGTGCCCTCTCTTTTGCTCTTTAAAAATCTGCTTGATTTTTGGATATTGGAACAAATTATTTGAATGCATATGCGGTGTAATTGTTGAGGTACTGAAAGTTGAACCACACGTTAATTAAACCACAATATAAAAAACAACGCATATATCAAAAAACCTACAGAAATGTCTGCTTGAGCTTCTTTATTTAACTTCTTAACGCTATTTCATTCATCTCCTTAAGCAACTGTTGCTTCTCAGCAACCAATGGCGGGACCTCACCACGCCGTTATATCCTTAGCAAACGTCTGCGGTATCATTATCACATGACACACCGGATACAAGTGGATTTAGCGGTAAATACTATTATTGTTTTGAAACATGGGATTGCATGTATCCATTTTTGTGGTGTTTACTTGGTAGATGTAGAGGTCGTTTTCTGAGTAAATTGGTGTCAGCCAATCTACCGTATTTAGCTTTGCTACACAGCCGGGATAGTTTTGTTGTTCATCTTTGCCGGCATAAACATAGTTCACGTTATACTCGTGTATTGTTGCGGCAAGTTGGCTCTCAGATCCGGTGTAGGCATTATCGATTGCTTTCTTTCGTGCTTGTATCTCGCTTAGCGGCTCTCCATGTCCATAGGGCCAGTAAAAATAGGCTGTAATCCTTAGGCGCCCTGCAATAATAGAGGGTGGACACTGGATGCTGTAGTAGGTTAGAAAAACAGCGTTCTCTGGTATGTTGTCTCTAACCCACACGCCCAGCTGGTATTCGCTCCAGCTTACGGCGGTAAATTCTGTACCGACATTGTAGATTACAACACTTGAGGCTGTAATGATGGACAACAGTACCAGTGTTAGTGCAACGATTCTTGGCGTTTTAGACAGCACAATGCCTGCTAAAACAACTATGGGTATCCAGGCGAACATGAAAAACTTGTACATATCCCAGTTCCAAGGTGTCATAAGCAGGAAGTTTGGAATTAAAAAGAGCGCAAGAAACGTCAATTTGAGATATTTCTGCCCGGGTTTGATGAATGAAATGATGGCTAAGAGGAAGGGTATGCCCAAATTGAGACCATAGTAGAGAAAGGGGTTATGCGCGAAATCCACGATGAAGGATGTGCTAAAACTGATGGAAATGTTGGTGTTACCTGCGAATATAAACGGTAGCGCAAAAACGCTGGGCAACAGAAAATACAGATACCCCCGGTTGAGTTTACGCATGTTTAGAATGACTGCGACGGCGAAAGCCACATAGCAGCAGAAAAATGCCACGTTATGGAACGCGTAAACCAAACCGGTGAGGATGCCTGCAAACAGAAGCCTATTTTTGTTGTTCATATCTCTTAACAAAGCCAAAACCAACGCAAAAACCGGCAGACCCACAAGCAAAGGACGTTGCTGAAGCAAATTATCAAACATCGAAGGTAAACCAAACAGCTGACCAAACTGGTAGATATAATTCTGATAGGAACTAAAGGAGCCATTAAAGAGCGCCGAGAAAAGCCCAACGTAGCTAAACCCCCAGCCAAAAACCCCCAAAACCACCGCAACAACCGCCGCACGCCTGCCGTAAAATCGCGCCAAAGCATAAACCGCTACTGCAAAAACCCCAATGAAAACAGCGTTTAAACCGGGTAGAAGCGTTGGCAGATAACCATACATTTTCTCAACGATGGCCGTGTGGAAATCCACAAAGTAATGATAGGTCAGCGGTGTGCCGATATAGTTGGGAGTTTGCGGGGGAAAGTTGCCTTGATTGAGACTTTCGATGATTTCATAGTGGAAAGGGGTGTCCTGCCAGTTTGACCCGGTTACAACTATGCCATAATCGTTGCCGCGCCAAACACTAAAACAAAGAACCACAAGCGAAATCAAAAAAATAGCACAAAAGAGCAACAGAGAGCCCTTCTTTATCTGCGTCAGCTTTAGGAAACTTTTAGGTTTAAGCGGTTCACCTTTTTTATAAACTACTGCTGTATAGAGACAGGTTAAAATCAGAAAACACAACACAATTGTCCAACGTGAATATCCCAATATCAATGAAAGATAGTAAACCATCATTACTGAAACAAGCACACTAAAAACAGGTACAAACGCCCAAACCTCATAAGATCTTAAGCGAACAAAACGATAACAAATTAGACCCGGAACAAGAAAAGTAAAAACCAAAGCCGCAACAACCGCAAGATAACCCAAAACCACCGAGGCCGCCAGCAAGAGCAAAAGCACTACAGCAAGCCAATACTTCTCCACAGTAGTAGCAGTACCAGCGGCGTTAACTTTAACCTTAACAACCTCCTCTACCTAATGTCTTTTAACGGTATAAAAATTAACTCTACTAAAATAAATTCCCAAAAGTGTGGTTAGGTTTTGGGAAAATATGTGGGTAGATCAAATAGTTGCGAATGGGTGGTGATATGGATTTTTATGTGGGGAATTTTGTGATACCTGTTTGATCTGGTAAAGTGGGTATTGTGGTATATGTTTTGTTCGAGTTGTGGGTGGGTGGTAGAACACTTGTTATCTGTTTGTAACATGCAATGCCATCAAATAACATAGAAATAGGTCCGTTTCTATTGAAGCGCTATCCTAACGCCGACATAACCCACTATTTGGGTGTTCATTTCTCTATTACTCTAATCTATCTAAAAATCAAGTCCACTCCAACATGTAGATGCGGCATTGCTGTTTTTTATACGGTTACCGTCTGATGGTTGTGAAAAAAGACATAGAACTGCCTGCTGATATGGCTTTTGACTAAAAATAATATTCCTAGCGGCGTAATAATACAAATGAGAAACTAGTCTTTTATCACGGCATGGATATGTAAGGCGCCTTAATAGAGAAGGAGAAGACCGTTCGGTGAATGTATGTGTCGTGGGTCTAGGTGACGTTGTATCTGATCCTGTTGTCTACCCTCATCATAGCGGGTGGGCACAAAAACAAGACCCCTGTGATGTTGCTGATGTTGTGGCTCAGTTCAGAGTTTTAGTCACATTAAATAAGAAAAGTTACAAGAGGGCTCTCTTTATTTTTGCTTCGCTGGCTATGGCGCTTTATCTTGTTGTTAGTTTAGAGCCCTTCCAAACTGTTGTGCGGAGCGATTTCTTTTTCTCTTCTAAGGGGGCTTGTTATTATGCGTATTAATAAAAAAAGTATTTTATGTTATGTTTTTCTTTATTTTACAGCGGTATCTTTAATTCTTCTGTATCTAAGCAGAATGCACTTGTTTGGATTGCATTGGATATACTGGGTGTTTGTGGCTTACGGTTTTGTTGTTACCCCGTTTCTGATTTTCTATTTTTCCGTTGCCTTTTTATACAAACCTACGCCTGACCGTGGCTATCGTCCTAGTGTAAGTGTTATTGTTCCGGTGTACAATGAAGAGCATGCTATAGGCAATACTATTGATTCGATTCTAAACTCTGATTACCCCCTGGACAAGTTTGAACTAGTTGTTGTTGATGATAAAAGTAAAGACAAAACTTTAGAGGTCATTAATAGCAAACGTCTTGAGCATAATTTTAAAGTGGTTACTCTTGATAAAAATATGGGCAAACGCTTTGCGATGGCTGAGGGGTTCAAACATTGTTCTGGCGAAATTTTTGTTTTTGTAGACAGTGATACAATTCTAAAACCTGATACCATAAGACTGTTGGTCCAGCCCTTCACTGACGAAAAGGTCTATGCGGTCGCTGGTAACGGTGTTGTTGGCAATGAATCTGATAAAAATGTTAATACTTTGTTGGTGCGGTTTCAAAAGCTTTGGTATGCTGAGTCATTTAGACTTCGCAAAGGCACCGAGAGTATGTTTGATATAGTCACCTGCTGTTCAGGTGTATTGGCGGCCTACCGCAAAGAGAAAGTTGATCTGGTTGTAGCTGATTGGGTAAATGACAGATTCTTTGGTTGCGCATTTGAATCAAGTGATGATCGACAAATGACGAATTTGATGTTGCGGCTAGGTGGAAAATCTGTATTTCAATCCACTGCAAAGGCTTACACTATTGCACCTCATAACCTTAAAAAATTCATTAATCAACAGGTCCGTTGGGGCCGTGGCTATTTCCGCGGCGAGGTGTTTGCAGCTAAATTTTTCTATAAAAGAAGCCTAAAACAAAGAGCCTATTTTTACTTAAACATGTTTATATCTATACTTTCACCCTTTGCACTTTTGGGAGCCGCAGCCGGTTTACTGCTTATGGGCAACTTTAGTGCATTTATTATTTACATCCTAGACATTCTGCTGGTTTCGACACTGCTTGGGGTTGCTGCCAAGTTGTTGGTCGATTACTTTTCATTCAAAGACATCCTCTACCGGGTTGGTCTCTCTGCGATGTCGATTCTTGTTTCCATTGCTTATGTGTATGGCTGGTTTACGCTTTGGAAAGGTAGCAATTGGGGAACCCGTTAACCCTGCCAGACACTGCAAGCTATGTAAGCAAGAAAGCTTTGGTGCTAATTATATTGATTAGCTTCTTAGTGTAACCTTCTTGGGTTATGAACATCAATAGCCCCGCCTGCCAATTTATTCCCGCTTCCCTCTGAGAACTATTCTTACCAACCGTTTGTGCCTCAAGAGGGCGACGTATAGTCTGTATAGTTTTCGATGGGTGGGTGGATGGGTGGATGGTAGGTCAATATTGGTGTCCTCTCCATCATGTCGAGTATGGTTTTAAGGTTGCTTTTGATGTCATGGAATTGGCTGTAGAAATGACGTTGCCTTTGTGTGGGCGGTGAACATAAAAACACTAAGTGATAAGTATAATATCTTGTTACTTGAATTGAAAGTCAAAATATGACATTTATATGACGGTGAACATATGAAGACAACAACAAGAAAACACATTGTACAGCTAACAATCTGCGTATTACTAATAGAGCTGGCCGCTGTTTGCTGTATCACGCCAACACAAGCCGCAGATCCCAACGGAAAATACAGTATGACCTATGTATTCAGCGGCACAATCCAACAACAAATAAAATACGTAGAACGAACAAACAACTCCCTGCACACACTTTCCCCCAGCTGGTTCAACCTAAACCCCGACGGCAACCTAAAATCACCTCCCATTAGCACCGAACTAGTTAACCGCATGCATACTAACAAAATCAAAGTCGTTCCATTTCTAAGCAACCACTGGGACAGAACCGCCGGAACCAACGCACTCAAAAACATAGACAGACTATCCACCCAAATAGCAAACTATATTGCACAATACGATTTAGATGGCGTGAATGTAGATATTGAAAATGTCCTAACAACACAAAGAAATCAATACACCGAACTAGTCCGGATGTTACGAACAAAAATTCCTGCGAACAAAGAAGTATCCGTGGCCGTAGGCGTAAATCCCTGGGACCGCAATGCCGAATGGGTCGGCCCCTACGATTACACTGCACTGGCAAAAAATTCTGATTACCTTATGCTGATGGCCTATGATGAACACTATGAAGGCGGTCCAGCAGGACCCGTAGCCAGTATCAGCTTTGCGGAAAATTCAATAAAATATGCCCTCTCTAAAACCAGCGCTGACAAAATTGTACTAGGAATTCCCTTCTTCGGGCGGATCTGGAGCGTGAACAGTGCGAGTGTAGTGGGCAAAGGCGTTTCCACCAGTACCATCAATGACATGATCCGAGATTACAACGCCATTGTTACCTTCGACAGCACAAGTCAATCCCCAAAAGCAGAATTCGAAGTAAAAACCGGCGACAAACAATATACAATTGAGGGAAAAGTGTTAACTCCCGGCAAGTATGTTGTATGGTATGAAAACGACCAATCCCTACAAGCAAAACTAAATCTTGTGCAAAAATACAACCTAAAAGGTGCTGGTTCTTGGGCCCTGGGACAAGAAGAGGCTTCAATCTGGAACAACTATACCACCTGGCTCAACGGTGAAACATCACCTGCGCTGAGTCAACAATTGAAAATTCCACAGAACAATGGCAGTGTGTTGTCTGCGGTTCAACCAACTTATCTCACCTACACAATAAAATCTGGAGATACCCTGTGGCTGTTAGCACAAAGATACGGCACAACCGTTAATGCCATTAAAACCCTAAATGGCCTAACAAGCAACATAATTTACCCCGGACAAAAATTACAAATTCCCCAAACAAACTAGACACCAACAGACGTTTAACAACGTCATCAACTTTTTCTTAAAATTTATATCATGTACTTGTGGTATCGTGAACAACGCAACTGTAATGATTGAAGCTTTAGATGGTATGGCATACCTGGTTTCTTGCAAGTTGAGGCTTTAGTCGAGAAAGATTAATTAGTTAAATAGTTGTGTATTGTTGCGGTGCCCAAGCTATTTGCTTAAGACAGCTTGCCCAGGTAGTATAGTTCGGTCTAGTATATGCGGCTGTCGCCCGCAGGACCCGGGTCCGAATCCCGGCCTGGGCGCCACCATCCTGTTTCCGAAACCTTTTCTCACATTCTTAAATTACTAAACAATAATACATAACAACCGATCAGTCAATCCCGGATCGCCGGTTGTTTAACCTGTCTGAACATTTTTGGAATACTTCCCTACCAAACGCTGTAACGCTGGTTGTTGCTTAGGTAGATAAACTAGGAAAAATCCTAAAATCCGCAGTTTTTAGGTACTACGTTATTAGCAAATTTTTAAACTCTGCAAAATAGTCTCTGATTGTAAAAAACAGTTAATTGCAGGTTTTTCGCAGCGTTGCCATAATGTGGTTGTAGTGCCTAAATTAGGTACTACTATAGATTGTGAAAAAATCTGTGAATACCAGTTGTTTTGCAATTAAGAGCCAAAATTTAGGAAATAAATGGAGACTTACTACGTGTAGTACATAAGTTTTGCGGAGATTAGGAAAATAGAATTCCTCTTTTTTATTAGCAAATAACGGATGTAGTGAATATAAGAAGGCTATAAGCATGACTGAGACGCGATACCAAAAGCTAATTCAGTTACATCGGGCAATTTACCTGTTCTTTGGAGTTGGCGCAATCATTTCTGGAGCAATTTCTTGTATAATAACTAAAAATTTTTCATCTGTTTATATAACCATTATTTCCATTATCGCGTTAATCTTAATTTCCTATGGATTTTACAATAAATATTCGATTAATATTTTTAAGCGTAAAATAACTATTGCTTACAATGCTGGCAATGAAAGAGAACTGGTTTACACGTTAGCTTTCGGTTTATATAGTGTTGTTATCGTGGCTTTAATTTATGCATCTGTTTTTATTCTTTTGCAGGTGTTTAATTTGTCGGCTGTTATTGCGGCGGGTATTATTTCTGGAGAATTAGCGCTTTTTTGTGCTATCGGTTATCTAAGCTCAATTCAGTTACGTAAAAATATGGATTGGCTAAATTCGAACTATGTGTGATGTTAGCAAGTTATGGCATAGTTATGTTTTGTTGCGTGGTGGTGTGCGGTCTGTTTGTGCTTGGTGTAGCTCTCGGTTTGAGGATCTGGATTTTTAAATGAGCTGATCTGTTCCCTGTGGGAAGCTTTTCCATATGACTTGTCTTTCTGTTGGGGTTTAGCTTGATCCGTTTCGTTTATTTTTACTGATCTGATGTTTAAACTTGTAACCGGCGGCATATTTTTTACCGGATGATTTTCTTTACACCAAAATCCAACACGATCTTCCGTGTTTATGCGCTTAAGACGGTGGGTTGTGGTTCTTAAACACATGCATCTATGAACAAAAAACTTGTCGAACAGTTGTATAAAATTACTAATTCCGCTTAAACTCAAATATTTCTCTCTGTGTTGTCTTCTGTTTGTTTTTAGCTATAACTAAACAGTGATGTTTGGCGTTTTTGTGGTTCAAACTTTCGTAAGTAGGCAAATATATCGTCTGTTTTATACAAAATTCTGTGTTGCTGGCATTTTGATTGAAAAATATCCATCAATTGATCGTTGTTTGTGCTGTTACACGCGTATGTATTGCCGAATTGTTGGATATATTTTTGTTTTGAACCGGGGAACTGTTCATCTAGTTTAGCATAAAAATATTCTCGATTCCCCTCCCGTAGGGTCACACCGAAACCAAAACAGAGAATACCGTGAACCTTTGCCTTTATGCAGTAGTCAAGTAATCCGTGTAGATTTTCTTTTGTATCGTTAATAAAAGGCAGGATGGGGCTGATCCATACAACTGTGGGAATTTTTGCTTCCTGCATGGTTTTTAGTATATGGAAGCGTTCTGATGTTGTGGATACGTTTGGTTCAATTTTTTGGCACAATTCCTCATCATAGGTGGTTAGAGTGATTTGTACAACACATTTGGTTTTTGTGTTGATTCTTTTCAATATGTCTATGTCGCGCAAAATTCGGGTGGATTTGGTTTGTATCGCTAATCCAAAGCCGTATTTTTCAATCAGTGTAAGAATTTGGCGGGTAATTTGTAATTCGTTTTCAAGTGGGATGTAGGGGTCGCACATTGCTCCTGTGCTAATCATGCAGGGTTTTCTTTTTCGGCGTATCTGTGATTCTAAAATCAGAGGTGCGTTGCGTTTGATCTCTATGTCCTCAAACTTGTGGTTTATTTGGTAACATATGCTTCGGCTGTCGCAGTAGATACAACCATGTACACAGCCGCGATAAAGATTCATGCTGTTTTGGGGCGAGAGTATGGTTTTATAATCTGTATAATGCAATGCCCTATCTCCTTTCTGTAAAAATATTTCATCAATTTATGCTCTAAAAATCTTTGGTTTTCTAGTGTTTCTGTGAAGGTTCGTTTTGTGAAATTTGTTTAAATATTTAATAATATGTTACGTGTATTGTGATGAAAGAGTTGAATGACTTGACATCATATACACCATCAAAAAAAGAGCGATTGACTCAGATATGGAAGACTCACAACATAAAACTTCTTTTCACCAGGTCATTTAAACGAACGTTCAACCTAAATATGGCAATCGCAACGATATTGATACTACTTTTCAGCTTCGCCCAGTCATTACCGCAAGCAAGCGCCGCTGACACGCCATATGAACCTTTTTTCCATACCTATCCTTTTGGTGTAAATGATGAAATCATCTATGAAATCACCTACACATTGCCCAACGATATAAGCCCTATTATGACCTTTAAGATCCTTGATGCATGGACACCCATAACTGGACTTGCCTTTGTAGATTGCATTATATTGATTGACAGCGTTGATGTTACATCAAATGTAACAGTTTTATCTGGTACAGGTCAGGTTTCTTTCGAATTTACGCCTGATCTGCTTGTAGCTGATGCAACAGTGATGGTTATGCTTACTTTTACTGTTTTAGATGTTACGGGTGGCATTTCAAATACTGCCACCGTGATCGTTAATGGACATTCAGTGGGCACCGATAAAGCAGATCTGCATCGAGTTACCTACACTGCAAATGATGCGGGGGTTGTGGGTAGTGTGCCGGTTGATGCGGTTCTCTACAAGTCTGGTGTAGCTGTTGTGGTGTTGGGTAATACTGGCGGGTTGACTTTGGCTGGTTACAAGTTTATTGGCTGGCTCTACAACGGACGGGTTTACAATGAAGGTGAAACTTTTATAATTGGGGAAGATGCCGTGCTATCTGCACAGTGGGGGTTGGATGAATCCTCCTATACTATACATTATGAGATGACTGGTGGTGTTAACATTGCTGGTAATCCTTCCTCCTATACTGCATCGAGTCTTCCGCTTAGTATAGCTGATCCGTTTAAGTTGGGTTATGGCTTCTTGGGTTGGACGGTTGTGTATTCTGATGGTACTCCCGCGGTAACTAACCCCCAGTCTTCTTACAGCGTTCCTGTTGGTATTACTGGTGATATAGTGTTAACTGCGGTTTGGAGTTCAGCTACTACATACACTATTCATTATGAATTGAACGGTGGTACTAATGCACCTGACAACCCAACAACATACACAGTGGAGGATACTTTTCCAATTAACATAGCTAACCCCAACAGAACGGGTCATTCCTTCTTTGGTTGGATGGTGAAATATGTTGATGGCAGCCAAGCGGACATAACTGCACCCACAATATCTTATAGTATTCCAGAAGGCACAACAGGTGATATTGTGTTGACTGCAAATTGGAACATTTTTCAGCTTATGGTGCGGTTTGTGGATTGGAATGGGGTGCTTTTAAAGTCTGAGGTGGTGTCGTATGGTGGTAGTGCTGTTGCTCCGGTGAGTCCGTTTCGGTTGGGTTATGTTTTTAGT
>JAIRTW010000113.1 GCA_031254875.1 Candidatus Bathycorpusculum termitum | reverse complement strand
ATGCAAGGATACGAAGTCATCGAAAAAACAGCCAAACCCTGCGCCACCTCCGCAAGAATCCTAGTCCCCAAAGAATGGATAGGAAAACGCATCCGAGCCGTCTGCCTAGAACCCCTAGAACCCTAAAAAAAGAGGCAAACACAACGTCTGTCTACCAAACCACCCAAAACTGCCAAACCTGCAACAAAATCAAACAACTCCAAGAAGAAAAACACGCCCTAAAAGCAGAAGTAGACAGACTCACACGCGCCCTACAAAAATACGAAAACCCACACACCCCCCATCCCTACGCCACTACAAAACAACAAAACCCACCACCCCCCAAAAAAACACAACCCGCTACCCCGGACGACCAAAAAACCACCAAGGAACAACAAGAACAAAACAAAAAACCCCAACCACAATAATAACCCCAAAACAAAACAAAACAAACTGCCAAACACCCCTAACCCAAACCCATGTAACCCACCACCTAATCGAAGAACTACCAAACCGCCAACATAGACAAATCCTAGACTACCTACACCGCCATCATGAGTGCCCTAACTGTCATCACCAAGAAACCGCTGTGCACCCCGACTGTCCGCCCAACGGCATATTTGGAAAAAACGCTCAAACACAAACTGTACTTATGAAATTTGATTTACGCCTGCCTTTTGATAAAATTGCAGAACAAATGCAACAACAACACGGGTTACCCATGTCACCAGCTACAGCTTTTGAAATCACCAGTCGTGTGAGTGAGGACCTTACAGATGAATATCAAAAAATAGTGGCTCAAATCAGAACTGCCTCTAAGGGTATAGCAGAATAGTTTAAGAATTACACTCTTCAAAATGGGTGTACACGGCTTCTTGTAGTGTTTCACATTTAGGCATCAAATCAGGTAAACCCCGCTTCATACTTGACCACTTGTGCTCTATTTTATTAAAATCCGCAAGAATAAGCAGGCAAAAACAACAAAGACACACAAGCTCGCTCAGCAATAAGCGACAACTTTTTCTTACGATGAAAACTAGCATTATCCAAAATAATTGTCACACCTTGAACATTTTGATGTCGATGAGTGGTTTTTTGGTTTTGTATTGTGTTTTTTGTGTTGGGTTGGTTGTCTTTTTTGTGTTCCTGTGTCTGTTTTAAGGGAAGCTTTAAATTTATTTTTAAAGAATATATAAAAATAGTGTCAACAGTAATGTCAAAGTACAATTGCGATACACTTTGACATTATGAATAAATGAGTTGGTGAATAACATGAACAAAAACAATAAAACCCCCAAAAAATTGTTTTCCATAATCCTCTCTATACTATTGATCATGAGCACTGTATACATTTTTGCGCCCAACGTTAGGGCCGCCGAATTAACACCACAACAAAAAGCACAAACCCTAACCACTGAAGTGTTGGGCTTTGATACCACAAAATATGAGGTACAGGTCGAAAACTATGAAAACGGTGCCGGGATGGATTATCTTTGTATTGTTCCTCAGTACATTGTAGCTTATACGCTCACCTCAGATCAAGGTGGTGTTCAGTTGTTCTACACATTTGCAAACAATAACCTGCAAATGGTCACTATTTACAAAGATGGACCTCAGCAAGAGCGGTCTAATTATTTTAGGGATGTTACCGCTGTCAAAGATTTCCTTGCTAAATACCAAAACTATGCCGGAAATTCTCTATATGCTCAACTGGGTGCTATAATACCTGCGGAGCGTGTACCGGGTAACTCTACGGTGAACTCTGAGAATATGGCGCTTGAGATTACGCTCACTGATGACTCTACTATGTTTAAGTGGTATTATACTGCTAATGGAGCTGTGGCACCTTATTCCAAATTTGTAACTCTTATTGTAGAGAATGGAGATTTGAGTGCGTTTGTTGATAACTGGCAACTATATCCAGTGGGCAATACACGTATAGGTATTTCTCGTGATGAGGCGCTTGCTGTTGCACTGGAGGCGGCTAGGAGTCATGCTTGGAGTTTGGAGGTTGAGGCTTCTAGTTTGTCGGTGGAGAATTTAATGAGGCTAATGTGTGTTGGGAAGCTTTGGTTTTTATGAGTTCGGTGGATGCGGATAATACCCGGGGTGAGTATCCGTTGGTGCTTTATCCGGTTTGGCAGTTTGGTATTGCGCTGGATAAGTGGTATGGTTATATGTATGGGGTGGAGGTGAATGTTTGGGCTGATACCGGTGAGGTTAGGCGGGTG
The DNA here is from genome assembly GCA_031254875.1 of Candidatus Bathycorpusculum termitum. GTDB lineage: Archaea > Thermoproteota > Bathyarchaeia > Bathyarchaeales > Bathycorpusculaceae > Bathycorpusculum > Bathycorpusculum termitum. Next base: position 5,600 of record JAIRTW010000113.1, on the reverse strand, counting down.
CATGAAGCTTGGTCATCTATTCTCCCTGAAGAAGAACACGCATTTTTTGCTGGTGTATCGGAGCAGAACTCGGGGGTGTTTGAGGCTAGTTTGAGTTTAACGGTGCTGGGTATGTTTTCTGTTTGTGTTGTTATGGTGTTGGGGTTTGCGGTTGTTTGTATGGGGAGCACAAAAAAACTACCATATACGGGGCTGTTTAAAAGGCACGGTTTCAAAATAGGCGGGCTGGTGCTCTGCGTTATCTTATCTTCAACCATGTTTTTGGGTGCACTTGAAACTGCCAGCGCCGCAACCCGTGGTGCGGTAGTCTGGGGCTCAGAAAGCGCAGGCGCTATCAACCCAGGCGGCGGTAATTGGCGCAAAAGTACAACTGAAATTAACTTTCAGAGAGATGCTGGTGGGTATATTGGTAATTTCTTTCTAAGTGGAGGTTATACGGGTAATGGCGGGATTAATCATCAAGGCTCCACAGGTTTAGGGTCATCGGCCATCCAAATTTTACTTGACATTTCGACATTGTATTCTTCTAAGGACTATGTAGCAGTGGTTGATTTCAACCATGGCGTTGGAAGAAGTGATTACTCGGGATTGCCAAGCGGTGAATTTCACTACATATTTGAAGATAACATCGGAACAAAAGTGGGTTCCGAAAATAATCCTGGCGATTGTTGGTGGAATGCGGTATATGACTGTGAAGTTTATAATTATGCGTCTCAGAGTAAAACTGCTTTTGCATTTATTAGTACTTGCATGTCAGCGGATGTAAATCAGTTTGCTCAGGGATATAAACCGGCTCAGGGGTCGTATCCTGGGCGGGCTGTGGGTATGCCCTATGCTTGGACAGATCGTTTGGTGCAGGATAGGAGTATGTCAGGTTTCACGGTTAGTCAGCACATTAGCAATGATGCCTATGGTAAGCCGGATTGGGGTAATCAGGTATACATGGGCTTTATTGGGGGTTCGGCATCTTTGGAGCAAAGTGTTCCCACTACTGGGGGCAATGCATATTTCTATTGGGTGGGAAGTTTTCTGGGCAATGCATTAACAATTGATCAGTCAGTAAATCAGGCTCTAAATGCGGCTTCTTTGCAGTTTATGGGTACTTCTTTTGCCTCTTCTCCTCTGCGGACTGGATTTATTCCTTATTGGTGGAATTTTCCTTATCCCCAGCCTGCTAGCACTTTGGCCGTGTATGGTAATGGTAATATCCATTTGAAGAATTATGAGGCATCTCATACTGTTACCAATCCCTCGGTCAGCGACCCAGTTTGTGGTGATATTGGTGCAACTATTACTCTGGCGGCTTCTTCATGTGATTCGTATGGTCATAATATACGCTATATAGTTGATTGGGCTGATGGTACCTCGACTACAACAGGTTATTTTGCTGAGAACACACCTGTTGGGCTGTCTCATTCGTGGAGTGTTAAGGGGGTGTATGGTGTTAAGGTTTATGCGCAATGTGCGAATGGGTGCTCTAGTGGCTGGTCTGCGACTTATACTGTTGCGGTTGGGGATTTTCCTTGGTTGACTATAGATGCGTGGGATGACTATGGGCGCGAGTGGAATGTGGAGGTCTTTATTGATGGTCAGAGTGTGGGCAGTACTCCGGGGTCTTTTATGGTGGTTGATGGCTGGCGTAGTGTTAGCGTTTATTGGCAAGCGTGTCCTTTTGTGATATTTGATTCGTTTAGTGATGGTTCTAATAATGGCGATCCTCGGTTTATATCTTCGAATACGACCTTGACTGCGAATTATCGTTGTTATTAAGGTGGTCATAGTCAATCCCTCCTTTTTTTGAGGTTGCAAACAAAGCAAAGATGGAGTTTGGTGTCGTATGAGTCGTGTGTGTTTGGTGTTTGGTTTGGTGTTTGTGTTTTTGTTGAGTTGTTGTTTGTTTGGTGAGGTTTCTGTTTTGGCGGCGCCTGTGTCTCCGCCGGAGGAGAATGTTTGGGTTGAAATTGCACCGATGCATCATGCACGATGCGACTTTGGCACAGTAGTGGTGGATGGCAAAATCTATGTTATTGGTGGTCATGATGAACGCTATGTTCAAGGTGGTATTGATTATGAGGGGGTTATTGGTGCCGTTGAACAGTATGATCCGCAGACTAATACGTGGATGGATATGGCGCCAATGCCTACCCCCCGATACAGAGGCGTTGTATTGTGTTCTATGGGTAAAATCTACTGCATAGGCGGAAGCAGCACTCCTCAGGGCCCAGCTCTAGGGGTAAATGAGGTTTATGACCCTGCCACAAATCAATGGGAACAAAAAGCATCTATGCCGACTCCCAGAGGTGGTGTGTCTGCTTGTGTTTTAGACGGCCGCATATATGTTATGGGTGGATATATAGTCATATATGCTGGTGTGTCGTATCCGGAGATTTGTGAGGTTTATGATCCCATAGAGGATACTTGGTCTGTGTATGGTAAACCCTGGCCGGAGGTGCCTTCTACGGGGATGGTTTTTGATAGTCGGGAATATGTTTGGGATGATTCTAAGCTTAGGATTCATGATCTTGTTTTGGATAGTTGGATGGATGGGCCTGATTTGCCGCGTGAGCTTTATGGCCGAGGTGTTGTTGAGGTGGAGGGGTTGTTGTATGCTTTGGGCGGCTATGTTGCACGGTATAGTTTTCCTTTTTATATGCAGATTCCTCTGCATGATTCTGTTCGGAGTTGTTTTGTGTATACGCCGTTTGGTTATGGGCGGGTTGCGCCTGAGGTTTGTGTTTTTTCTCTTGAGGAGAATGGCGTGTATGATTTTAGAAATGTAACTCTTGAGTTTGGTTTGAGTTGTCCTGTTGTTTGGGTGGGGTATAGTTTGGATGGTCAGGCTAATGTGACGGCTAGTGGTAATACTACTTTATCGGGGTTGTCTAATGGGCGGCATAGTGTTAGGGTGTTTGCGGAGGACAAGTATGGGAATATAGGTGTGTCTGAAACTATATCTTTTTCTGTTGTTAATGCACCTCTATCGATGTTATTTATCGCTACAGTTGCAACTATCTTTTTGGTTGCTGTGGTTGTTGTTTGTGTTTGTTTGTTTTTGTTTTTAAGAAAATGCAGGCATCCCAAACCTTCGGGTTCTTGGTATCAAAAATAACACAAATTTTCCCATACAACAGAAACATTTATTTAGCGATAACATAACATGTAAAATTAACCGATAAGAGACACAAACAATATTTTTCGGTTGCGCTCTATGTCTATAAGTGGCAATATAACATGCAAGACGCAAAACAGCGAAAAATAGGCGTGGCTCTTTTTGCGGCTACTTTAGCAGCGCTCCTTGCTCTATCCCTCCTGCCCCTGAGTGGCTCAACATCGACTTCACAGCCGATAGCGGCACCGGTCGAGTTACAGACCAAATTGCCCGGCGTTGTAGGCTACAGCGTATATCAGCTAGACGATGGTAGCTTAGTGCTAAACAGCATCAACCAATCATGCACTTTTCTCACAAAACTTGACGCAACTCACAAACTACTCTGGACTCGAACAATCCAAATCGATGGTGCAGACACAGCACTGCAACGTCTGGTGATTTGTCGTGACGGCGGCTTTGCCCTAGCTGGCCTCATCAACAACCGTTATGTCCTGATGAAAACTGACTCGGAGGGGCTCATTCAGTGGACGCAAACATACAGTTCGGAGGCACCGGTGAACTATTTGATGGCCGTTATTGAGGTCAGAGAGGGTGGTTTTGCTCTAGCCGCTTTTGGCGCACCCGTTGAGGATGGTCTAGGCTGGATTTGGTTCGCCCGAACCGACGCTTTGGGTAATCTGATGTGGAGTAAGAACCTTATGGGGCCCCTTAACACTTGCCCCTCAACCATTATAGAAACAGATCACGGTTTTACGCTTTCGGCTGTAAGCTACTCGTTTGTTCCTGACCAAGCCCTCTACATGCTACTAAAACTAGATAAAGATGGCCAACCGCTTGGAAACACCACCTACGGCGGTACCGGTTTCTATTATCAAACAGAATGCAATGGTGCCATAGCCACAAGCGATGGTGGATACCTCTTGATTGGGTACCTCTGGCTTAAACCCGCCTGGGTTGTTAAAGTCGATGCCGCTGGGGCTATGGAGTGGAACCAAACATATGGCGAAAGCGGGCACGCCATCGTTGGGGCTCTCTCAACAGAGGATGGCTACCTTTTGCTGGAATTTCAAAAGCCCAACGCCACCGGGTTGATTCTGACTGATAAATTTGGTGCTGTGATCTGGAACAGCACCTTTGCAGATGTGACTTTGCCCGTGGGATTAGAAGCCAATTTCAACTCCCTCATACCCGCCAAAGAAGGCGGCTACATACTTATCGCTTCACACAACAACTCAACCTGGCTTGCTAAACTCGATTTCTCTCAAGATCCGCCAACGCTTCAACTGCACCTAGTTGCCGCTACGGTAGGTGCATTTGTCGCGGTAGCCATGTTATTTATGATATGGCAGAAGAAAAAACGACGACAAGGTTAGTGTTTACTTTCAACTCAATGCGACGTGTAATCCACAAAGAGCTAAAAACCTGAAAATTTGGCAAATAATTTGGGGTTAGGGGCCTAAAAAGTTATGTCTGGTTATTATCTGCTTAGCCAAGCACTTTATTATGTAGCTATACGTTGCTATTTGTAGAGGTTTTGTTATGGATATTGATGTTTGTATTAGGGGTAGAAGAAGTGTACGTGCATACACTCAAGAGCGGGTTGCTAAGGAGCAGATAGAAACCATTTTAGAGGCCGGTACCTGGGCACCCACCGGAATGAACCGTCAGCCATGGCGATTTATCGTAATTGAAGATAAACAGCTCATTAAATTGGTCTCAGACGAAACCAAAGAACTTGTTAAAAAGGCTATGCCGCCGCTTGCTACGCAACTCAACACCAGCGAAGATGTCATATGCTATGATGCACCCATGTTGATTTTGATATGTACCGAGAAGGATCCCCAATGGGCACAGATAAATCTGCTTGATTGCGTTTTAGCGGCCCAAAATATGTTCCTCAAAGCATATGAGTATGGACTTGGAACTTGCTACATGGGATTTGTACAGTTCCTAAACAGCAAACCTGAGGTTCTGCGCAGGCTTGGTATGCCTGAAAATTATGACATACAGGTGCCCTTTATCATCGGTCACCCCAAGGATAGGCAAGACAACGGAATAAGGCAGAAGCCAAACATTTACAAATGGATCAAATAACGGCTTACCGCCTATTTTTTATTTTTTGATGAAATATTGCTCTATGAATAGATCACCGAACCCGCGGCAACAATTCACAAAAATAACGCCCCGTTTTTAGCCGATTATCATCAAGCGCAAACCCCTTGCGGATACTCATTTAATCGCTTGCCGCCCACGCCGAAAAGAACAGCCCTTTCCAAGCGGGTGCTAAACAAGGATCATGATCACATTTTTTCTGCAACCAAACAACAAAAGGTTGCTACATATCAGTAAAACGCAAAAGGGGACCACTATGCTGTAACATCTAAAACCATATATATGGGTGTCATATCTTATGATGTGACGCCTTATGGGTAAGCATAGAAATGTTTTGTTAACGGAATCCGATAGAGCAGAATTAAAAAAATTCAGCACC
>JAIRTW010000087.1 GCA_031254875.1 Candidatus Bathycorpusculum termitum | reverse complement strand
CCGCCTTGTTTTACGCCTCGGTTTTCCCACTCGTCCGTTAATTCCTTGCGCACCTGTATAGCTTGTAAACGCTGGTTAATCCATTCGCGAGAGTAGCCTTTTCTCAAATATGTAGCAAGGGCGCGGTCAATCGTTAACTCCGGGTCAATGGTTTCCTCGATTCTCTCTGCACCCACTTTTGCAAGCCACAACTTGAACTGTTCGGCTTTGGGTGACGGTATGGACTGAATAATGCGAAAAATACCCTCGGTGTTTGCGACGGTCGTGCGGTATCTTTTGCCGTCTGATGCTGTCATTTCAGTTAGGGTACAAATTGTACCCCACCTTGAATTAAGCTCGGGGTCACGGCTACGCATTTTCTTTATGTATTGCCTTACATCTGCGCTATCAGTTAAGACCGCCACAACATCAGACACGGACAAATACCATTCCTGCTTTTCTTCAGCCCATTCTGTGCGAATACGCCTATTCTCAAATAGCTTGACATTTTTATCGTCCATGCGCCCCACTCCTTTAAGCCAATGAATTGTTGGACATCAACCCATTTAACATTATACGACAATTTTCGAGGAAAATCAAGCCCATTGTCTTTAACAAAAAATATTTTTGTAAAGGGCTTGACAAGTCGGGGGTATGGTACCATTATATTAGGAAATATTGCAATGGCATAAACACAGGAAATTTTCGTCTATATTTATAGAGAAAACATGCGCCATGCGTATTTGTCCGCTCTGCTATGATAAAACTTAAAGTTAAAATATTATGGAAAATTAAAAGAGAGGGGTTGATTGGCATGTTAGAATTTGATGATGACGTAGCGGCTAACAGGCTTATGAAAGACTATTCAGATTATCCTCGTAATGTTGCATTAACTGCTGTTAGAGCTAGACATGATTTGCATGAAAAACTTCATCCGGCATTTTTGATTTGGCTTAGTGGAGAAGTTCCAAAATTTGAGTATGAAGGGTTCACTCTTGACAGCATAAAAGAATTAGTTAAAACTGAATCATATTTTATTGCAATTGTCCGCATGGATATGATTTGAACAAAGCGCCTTCGGCGCGAATTAACTAGACACTACCAATCTGCATAATCATAATCATCATCCCACACATCATAAACCAAACCACCACCCCCATCAGGCCTAGATACACCCGCAAGATCCATGACCTTACCACAATTCGGACAACAAACCACCACCCTCTTACGCACAACAGACACCTTTTCACGACTAAAGGAGCACACACTTTCTAAAAGCACACCCACCGTACACCTAGAATACAAACCATAACACCGAATCAACTTAAGATTTTTATCAGGAATAAGCCGAACTAAACAATCAATAAACTCAAACACATGCAACGTCACAAACCGTTTAACCTTATTCTCATCAACAAACCAATAAGTCACCATATTCGTCTCCACATTAAACTCAGAAACACGAGACTCCAAAATAGCAGAATACCAAAGATAAAGACCAATATAACCCGCAATATACCTAGGCTTAGATACTCGTCGTTTAGCATAAACATAAAACCCATCCCTATGCACCCTAAACAACCGATCAATCAATCGACTGTTCTCCAAAGACCAAAGCAACACCCCCTTAACCATCGTCAACAACTGATACTGCCAAATACCGCCTCAACGCACCATATTCTAAGAAAGAAACAGAAACCCACTCACCCGCCCTTGTCAGACCACCCTCAGTGAGCAAAACATGCACATAAGGATTCAAATTCAACTCTTTTCCATAAGGATGAAGCACACAAACAATCCCCGGCACCGCCCCAGGCTTATCTTTGATCATCTGCTACAGGGTATTGCTAACCGCATCCATGAGCACCTTAAACAAGCTTTGATCCGCCTCAAACAGGGCTCGTAGTTCTTCAGGCATAGTAAACACCATATGCCGATGAGGCACCGCATAAAGCCTACCAACTAACTCATCAGCCCACAAATCAGCGTGTTTTTTGCCGCATTGGGGGCAAATTCGACTCTTACAAGCTAAAGGAACAGTTTTAGTGGCGCTACATTCGGAGCATTTGTAGGTTAAAAAACCATATTTAGGGTCTCGACAGTGCAGCATCTTTTCTACTTCATCGATTTTGTATTGTGAGAGGTTGGGGTTCATAACTTTGAACTGCTCCCAATTTTGTGTAAGCGACAGAATGTTTTTGATGGCAATTTTGAAGGTCGTTGCCCTTCTTTTGAAGGGCAGCTCAATTATATAAATTCGTTAACAATAAAAAAATCCACCTCAGCACAAAAGAAACTATGGCATTTTATTTTCGAAGTGACCGTAGCACTTGTCGGGTCTACATCGTATAGTTTCCTACAGGAAAAAACCAAGGAAGGCCGGGGTAAACTCGGCACTACTTTGAAGAAAGCCAACCGTATGGTCGACGATTACGTTAAAAAAAGATATTTTTTAAGAATATCTTATTCGAGGATGATTCTGGCGTCAACTGCTTTTGCGCCATTTGGATAAGCCAAGACGGGGTTGAGGTCTAGCTCGGCGATTTCGGGATTATCCAAAATCAGCTGGGAAACATTGCAGAGTATTTCTGCGAGCGCGTCGATATCTGCGGGTTTGGAGCCTCGGTAGCCGTTTAGCAGTGGGAAGGCTTTAAGCTGAGTAATCATTTCTTTTGCATCCTCTTTGGTGATGGGTGCAACTCGGAAGTTGACGTCTTTTAGCAACTCGACAAAGATGCCGCCTAAACCAAACATGACGGTTTGACCAAACTGGGGGTCTTTGACTGCGCCAACAATAACCTCTATGCCCGATGGGGCCATCTCTTGCACTATGATACCCTCGATTTTTGCGTCTGCTTTGTATTTCTTGGCGTTCTCGAGTATGGTTTTGTAAGCACCTTCTACTTCAGAGGCTGTTTTTAGGTTAACTTTAACCCCCCCTGCGTCAGATTTGTGGATGATATCGGGGGAAACTATTTTCAGCACGATAGGGTAGCCGATTTTTTCTGCCTGCTCAACAGCTTCCTTCTCACTGGTTGCTAGGCTGAATTTGTTTACGGATACACCGTATTCAGCGCAGATTGTTTTTGCTTCGGGTTCTAGGAGCGCTTTTCGGCCTTCTTCTTTGGCTTGGTTGATGATTTTTGTTGTTGTTTGGTTCATGATTATTATTCTTCCGTCAGCGTTTGAGGTGTAGTGATGTTTGGGGGTTTAAAAATTGTTTCGCTAAAGGGGGCGGGTTTTGTTGTTGGTTCTTGTTTGCTTAGTTGTGCAGTTGAGGATGAAGGGGGTTGGCGGCGTATCGGTGAGGGTGTTTGGTTATTGATAAAATTTTGGTTAACTTGTTGTTTGCTATAGTTAGAGAGAAGGGGAGGAGGTTGTTGTTTTGGGGGCTATTTTTTGGGTGGATGTTTGTGTTTTTGGTTTTGTTGGATTGGGGGATAAAAATTCACAGGGTGTATCGGGGGCTATAGGAGGGAGGTCTTTGGTTTTTTTTGAGTAGGAAATTGAGGCGGTAACCATGGATATGGCGCCTATGCCGACAAATACAACGGCTATACTTCGGTAGGGGTGAGTTGAGGTGAGATTTAGTGTTGCGATGTCGGTGGGTGTGTTGTTTGAGTGGGAATAACAGACCGTAGCGACGGCAAATAATGTGATGGCGATAACCAGCAAGATGAGTTCTGATTTAAATTTCAAATGTTTTTCTCCGTTGAGATATTATGAGTTGTAGTGCTTCAGCAAAAGGTTATTTTAGCTTTTTGGAAAATATCTCTATGGAGCTGTTTATGTCCTTAGAGGAGTGCAAGCAGTATAGCCATGAACTGCAGGTTTTTCTTGAAACACCCAAATGGGGGGATTGTCGGGTTGTGGTTATGCCGGATTTTTTCTTAGATCGTATTGTGGATTTGCCGTGGCAGTTAGCTGAGTTTTTGGGTTCTGTTGGAGAGGTTATAGAGCACAGAGGGGGCAGCATTGATGGTATCGGTCAGATGGACCAACAAGGCGGCAACGCCATAAACACTGCATCTGCGCTCTCAAGGTTAGGGGTATTAGTTACGCCGATTATCTGCACAAGCCAATATGGTCTTGAGCTTATAAAATATCAGTTTAAAGATACAACTATGGATTTCTCGCATGTAAAAACCTTGGGCAAAGCATCCATAACCACGGCCCTTGAATTTAGGGGGCTTGATGAAAAAATTAATGTCATGTTAAGAGATATTGGAGCTTTGGCAGATTTTGGCCCCAAAGACTTAGATGAAAAAGACTATACCCTAATTGAGAAGGCAGATTATGTGGGTCTTTTTAACTGGGCAGGCACCAAAAAACACGGCACCGCACTAGCGCAAACAGTTTTTGAGCGGACAAAACAGGGTCGAGGTAAAACCTACTATGACACCGCAGATCCCAACCCCAACACAGAAAACATAGCCGAGTTTATGGAAAAAGTTCTAAAAACCGTCCGCATTGACGTTTTAAGTCTAAACGAAAACGAAGCCATAACCTACGCAGGCATGCTTGAGACAGAGTTTAAAGACCAAAAAGGGCAACTATGCTTTGCAGACTATGCCCTAGAAGCCGCACGTGTGCTATCGCGCTGTTTCACTGCACGGATTGATCTGCATACCACAACTTTCTCTGCTAGCCTAAGAGGTACACAAGAAGTTGTGGTTCCAACATTTAAGATAACGCCTGTGCGTGCAACTGGTGCAGGTGATGCCTGGAACGCGGGTAACATAGTGGCTGACTTCAACGGACTCTCCGATGGAAGCAGGCTTATGCTGGCAAATGCGGTTTCCGCTTGTTATCTCTTATGCGCCAACGGCATGCACCCAACTAAAGCCCAAGTTGCAAGTTTCCTCAAAACAATCGCCTAACGCTAATCGTTTACCACGCTAATCGTTTAAATAATCAAACCCTTACCTTCAAGTAAGAACAGGTGCATTGCATGGTTAAATTATTTGGCAGCTCAGGTGTACGCGGTTTAGCAAATATTGATTTAACTCCTGTTTTGGCTTGCAAAGTGGCGACTGCGGTTGCAACCTATGCTAACGCCAAATTAGCCATCGTGGCCCGCGACACCCGCGTCTCAGGCAACATGTTTGAAGATGCCCTAGTTTCGGGTTTAACTTCGGCTGGGACAGATGTTTTGTTGTCTGATAGAGTGCCCACTCCCGTTTTGGCATATGCCGCAAAAGTTTATGGTGCCGATACGGGTTTTATGCTCACAGCCTCACATAACCCGCCTCAGTACAATGGCATCAAAGTCTTCAAATCCGACTTATCCTACACCGATGCCGATCAAGCAGCTGTGGAAAAAATCATCGCAAACAACAGCTACCGCCGAGCGGATTGGCGCAAGCTTGGCAAAGTCACCCCCATAGACGCTCAAAGAGTCTATCTTGATATGGTGCTCAATCAGGTGAAGCTTGCAAAACCCTGGCATGTGGTGGTTGACTCAGGATGCGGCGCCGCATATAATGTTGCTCCCAAAATGTTTAGGGCTTTAGGTTGCAAAGTAATTGCTCTAAACAGTCAACCCGATGGATATTTTCCCGCACGTAAATCTGAACCCACCGCTGAATCACTCCAAGACTTAGCTAAAACCGTAAAGGCTCTGGGTGCAGACATCGGTGTTGCTTTTGACGGCGACGCAGATCGAGTGGCCTTTGTTGATGAGAAAGGGGCATTTGTGAATTTTGATCGCGCCCTTGCCGCCTATGCTGCATATACACTCAAACATGCAGGTGGCGGAGTCGTTGTAACAACCATTGAAGCATCTATGGCCATAGAGACGATGGCACAAAAATACGGCGGCAAAGTTTTGCGGACACGCGTCGGCGACATCTATATTTCTGAGGCCATAAAACATTGTGGTGCAGTCTTTGGCGGGGAACCCTGCGGGGCTTGGATACAACCCCAGCAACACCTCTGCCCTGATGGGCCGCTCTCAGGCGTTATGTTCCTTTCGGCATTAGAAGCGGAGAACAAAACGGTTTCAGAATTCATAAACGAAGTCCCAGAGTACCCCACAACACGGGTGAACTTTGCCTGCAGCAACGAGCAGAAGCACAAACTCATCGAGCAACTGGGGAGTGTGTTGAAAGCGGAATTTCCAGACTATACCGATTTCTCCACAATTGATGGCACACGCCTATCACTCAAAAATGGCTGGTTGCTTGTCCGCGCCTCAGGCACAGAACCGCTTATCCGCTTAACTGTCGAAGGTCAATCTGAGGCGGCGACAAAAGACATAACCTCAAAAACAACCGCCCTAATCAATAAACAAAACGAGGCACCCTAACATGAAAGCAGTACTGCTAGCCGCAGGTGCAGGCGAAAGACTCCAGCCTCTGACTGCGACACAACCAAAACATCTCTTAAAAGTCGCTGGGAAACCCCTTCTGCAATACAGTTTAGAAGCCATAAAACACGCAGGGATTAACGAGGCAATCCTCATAACCCACTACAGAGGCGAAGCAATACAGAACTACTTTGGCGATGGTACAAAACTCGGTTTAAAACTAACCTACGTTAACCAACCCGAGATTTTGGGCACCGGTAACGCAACAGGCACCGCGGAACCCTTCTTAGAAGGAGACTTTGTTCTCATCTATGGCGATCTCCTCTTTGGGGTAGAGGCCATAAAAACAGTTGTATCCAAATTTAAAAGCGGCAAAACCGCCGCCGTCATGGGTGTCGTACCCGTGGATCACCCCGAAAACTATGGCATCATCGAGCAAACCCCAAACGGCACACTAAAACGCATCGTAGAGAAACCCCCAGCAGACAGAGCACCCTCAAACCTTGCCAACGCAGGTGTCTACGTATTTAGCCGACAAGTTTTTGACAAAATCCACCAGACAAAAGCCTCCAGCCGCGGAGAATGGGAACTCACCGACGCCATAACTATGCTTGCAGAAGAAGGCAAAACTATCCTAACCGTTGAACTTTCTAAAGACGACTGGTTTGATGTGGGCAGACCGTGGGATCTGTTGGATGCCAACGTTTGGGCACTCAAACGCATGGAACACCAGGTGTTAGGCAAAGTTGAGGAAGACGCACACTTAATAGGCCCAGTTACAGTTGCAGAGTCAGCACGTATCCGCTCAGGCGTCTACATTGAAGGACCCGTTTTTATCGATGAGGAAGCCGACATCGGCCCCAACTGCTACATCCGAAGCGGCACAAGCTTGGGTAGAAAAACCCGTGTCGGCAACGCTGTTGAAATCAAAAACAGCATAATTATGGATGGCACCCATGTCGGTCACCTCAGCTACATAGGGGACAGCATCTTGGGCGAAAAATGCAATTTAGGCGCGGGCACCATCACAGCAAACCTGCGATTTGATGACAAGAAAATAAAAATGAAAATAAAAGATAAGAGAGTAGATACAGGCAGACGTAAACTCGGAGTCATTTTAGGGGATAATGTCAAAACCGGAATCAAATCGTTGTTTATGCCCGGTGTGAAAGTGGGCGCTAACACATGGGTCGGAGCGAACATGATGGTAGAACAGGATCTCCCAGCAAACAGCATAGTACTGCTAAAACAGAACAGCGAAATAAAACAAAAGCCAGCCTGAAACGAGTTATAAAAACAAGAAAAAGTTACATCAGATTTTGGTACGTGGAGCGGGTGGTTAATGGGGAAAACCATATCTCTTAAAAACTGAAAGTTACAGAGCAATAAAAAAAGGTAGCAGTGTTAATTTCCGCCTTATGTCACACGTCAGAATCAAGCAGGATTTGCGTCAAATCGAATCCAAACCATATTAATGTTTTTCGTCATACCTTTTGCATCAATAAATTTTGTTATTTCGTAGTCTCCGGGGTGAGTAATTATTAGCTTTCGATATTCATTACTTGATTTGACAACAACGGTTAGCTGTCCATATGTTTCAAAAAATTCGTCAGGAACAACTAGTACACCATCATCTTTCTGTTTTTCATCCCAATAGAATACAACGCCTGAGCCTGCATCATAAGAATGTGCATTACTGGGAATCATTGTGCCATAACCATCACTCTTGTCGGTCTCCACCCATTCAGGTCCTTTGGCACTAACTGTAATTCTGCTTACAAAGGGGCTTTCTCCATCAGAAGAGCGCCGCAACTGTACATCAATTTTGATATATCGACCAAATAAGTTAAATTCGTCACCATTTGTCACAAAAATAGGATCAGAGAAAGTAACGCCATTTGTACTTGTAGATACGAAAATTTCTACATTTGCGTTGGTTGGAATATTGGCATCCCAAGAGATGTAACCCCATTCAGTATCGTCTTGTGCGCTGTTAAATATTGCAGACCAGACACCATTTTGAGGTATGACTGCTTCACCAAACTCGACAGGGGCAAAACCTGCGTTTGCTTCGCCAAAACCGGAATAAATTGAGATAGCGTTGTTTGAAACAACTTTCCATATGCCATTTCCAGGGTTTATATTAACATATTTGTCTTTATCAACAACATAATCTCGTATATGGTCGCCTGTTTGTAAATTATAGATACTGACTTTTGTGTTATCAGTATAGCCTAAAATGTAGACATACCCGCCCGTCAATGATGTAGCATAAAACTCTCGGCCTATTCCGGAGCCTTTAACATCGGGAACATAGGTGCCTTGATGATAATTTGTCGTTTGAGAAACCCAAGGCTGCACACTCACTACAGATACTTTATCACAGTTAATAGTGACAAACTTGTTTGCTCCTGACGGATATCGTTGTACATAGAATTCGTCTTTTTGTAACACGCCTTCCCAAATTATGGCATTAGTGTCTGAGTCATAAATTTTAACATAATTATCATCATATGCTGAAATAACCGTCAAATCATGAGGCCAATTCACAGTATTTCCAACATAGGTATAAAATTCTACACCAGACCACAGTTTGTTTGTTGAAGGAACATAATACGACTGATCATAGCAGGTTAACGCAGAAACATCACTACTCGCTAATACAGTAATCCACGTGGAAGCCAAGCCGGCGTGGGCCCAGTGTTCACCTTTATTTAAGGTGCCCTCCCAGATAGGTGTATTTGTAAGTGTATTTTTTACAAGCACATCGGTATTGTCTTCAAATGCAAAGACTGCAAACCTACAGCTACCATATAATATGGGGACATATGTATACAGTTCTTGACCAGCACCGTATCCATTTTTATCCATTGAGTAAAAGCCAACAACACCCTGAGCAATTGGATCTCCTGATAGAACAGTAAACTTTTCATTCCCTGAAACCTTGTATACACCTTGTGCTACGCGCAGTGATTGACTTTGGCCTTGGTTCAATGTACCTTGCCATACAACTTGCCCGGCGGAATCATAAACAAATAAATCTGTATTGTCTTCATATCCAAATATTATTATATCAGCAATTGTAAATATCATTGAATTGTATTTAAATGCTGTATCAGAAGACCCAGGAGTATCTGATATGGCAAAACCATCGCCATATATTGATATGTTTTTATATACCCCTGACAGAAAGTCAACAGATGAATTGTAGGTTTTGCTTGGTGTTGATGTGGCCAACACAGTTTGGGTGGTCAGCAACACTAAAAGCAGTGTAGCCACTATAGTGATGTTTAATATTTTCTTTTTCATTTCACTCTACCTCAATTTTTAAGATACAAATCATATGTCGCAAATATCAAATCTCTAGGTATTAATATATTGTGGGAATTAGGGCTTTGTGTCACTGATTTTTTAACATATCAAACGCCGTCTCCACCCCCCCCCAACGCACCCTATATAGCTGACTTATCTCCTGAGAACTAAATTCTGACTCAGACAAATTAGTAGCCACACTAACCACCTCATTTCCCTCTAGAGAAATATTTACAATACGTAAAGTTAGTTGTTGCATTTGGTTTAATAAGTCACAGAGGGGGGTGCCTTTGTAGTGAGCCATACGAGCTTTGGTTAGAGGTATGGTGAGCCATTGATCATTTGTTTGTAGGGTTTCGCGTTCGGCTATAAAGTCTGTTTTTTTGAGTCGTATGATGAATTTTTGATTTGTGGTGAGGTAGGGTGCAAATATGGTAAGGGAGGGGTAGGCGCGGTCTAGGGTGAGTATTGTTTTTCTTTTGTTGAGTATGGGGGGATTTTTTCCATGTGTTTTTGTAGTTGTATGATTTCGTTGAATTTATTGCGATTAATAGATGAGGAAAGTATTACTTTGTTTAAGACGTCATAGAGGCAGTGTAGGCCTAGGCGGCTTGGGTTTTGGTTTTGGGTTTGGAGTTGTTGCCGTATTTTTTTAGTGTTTCTTTGGTGGTGGGGATGTTTAGGCTTGAGCCATCGCCGGCTAGAATGAGGTAGTCTTTTAGGGTTTGGATGTCTGTTTGGTCTTTTGGGGTTTGGGGGTTGTAAAAGTTGGTGTTGTGGTGGTTGATGAGGTCTGTTATGGCGTTTGGGTTTAGTTTTTTGCGTTGTTTTAGGTAGCCGGTTTTGGTTATGGGTTTTGTGTTTGTTATTTTTTGGTATCTCCTTAGGTCTATTGAGAGGGTGGTGTCTTTTTTGTTGAGTAGGGTTTGGATTAGTTTTTGGGGTGGCATTTTTCTGTTTCGGGTGAAGTTTTGTGGGTTTGTGCCGCGGCAGGTTGTTGTGAATTGTTGTGTTTGTGTGTAGGTGATGTCGTTGTTTATTTTTTGGGGTGTGAAGCGCATTTGTTTGTCCTTGTGTGTTTGTTTATTTTGTATTTGTTTTGGTTGTTTATTTTGCATGTTATTATTAAAAACAATGTATAAATGCATCATTATCCAATTTAATAAGATTCTAGATATTAAGTTAATGACATTGACTGATCAGCCATATTTTTGCCACATTGCGGACAAATTCGACTCGTACATGCCAACGGAATAGTTTTATTGGGGTCACATTTTGCGCATTTGTAGGTTAGAAAGCCGTATTTGGGATCTCGAGATCTCGACAGTGGAGCATTTTTTTCTACTTCACCGATTTTGTATTGTGAGAGGTTTGAGTTCATTGCTTTGAGCTGCTCCCAATTTTGTGCAAGCAACAAAATGTTTTTGATGGTGATTTTGATTGTCGCTACCCTCCTTTCTGAAGGGAAGCTCAATTATATAAATTCGTTAAAAACAAGAAAACGGTCACAACACCCTCGAAAAACAAACACAACCAATTAAATCGAAGGTAAGTCCATATTC
This sequence comes from Candidatus Bathycorpusculum termitum, assembly GCA_031254875.1. Lineage (GTDB taxonomy): Archaea > Thermoproteota > Bathyarchaeia > Bathyarchaeales > Bathycorpusculaceae > Bathycorpusculum > Bathycorpusculum termitum. The sequence continues at coordinate 1,865 of JAIRTW010000087.1, read as the reverse complement.
AAACCACACTACAAGCGCAAATAATATAGCACCAACTACAGCACATTACAGCAGTGAAACGCATGCAACAGTCCTATTCACGGTTATTGGGAATAGTCGGCAAACCCAACACAGGAAAATCCACGTTTTTCTGCGCGGCAACCTTAGCCACAATAGACATCGCCAATTATCCCTTCACCACCATCAAACCCAACCGGGGCATCGGCTATGTCCGCACTCCCTGTGTCCACCCAGAATTCAAAGTACAAGACAACCCCAAAAACAGCCTCTGCCTCGATGACACCCGCCTTGTCCCAGTGGAACTCATCGACATCGCAGGCATCGTACCCGGCGCCTGGGAAGGACGAGGATTGGGCAACCAGTTTCTCGACGAAATCCGCCGCGCAGATGCCCTTATCCACATCATTGATGCCTCTGGCGGAACCGACAGCGAAGGCAAAAACTGCAAACCAGGCGAACACGACCCCATAGAAGATGTACAACTCCTCGAAAAAGAAATCACCATGTGGATGGTTACGATTCTAAAGAAAGATTGGCCACGAATCGCACGCACCGCCGAACAAGACAAAAAAGGCATCGCACATCACCTCGAAGACCGCCTAAACGGGCTAGGCATCAAAAAACAATGCATCAATGAAGCCATACGCAAAGCAGGTCTAAACATAGATAAACCCGCCACATGGAGTGACGCAGACTTCTACCGCTTTATAGACAATCTCAGACGCATATCTAAACCACTCCTAATTGTAGCCAATAAAATCGATTTACCCACAGCGCAAGCCAACATTGAACGGTTAAAAAAACTCGACTGCACCGTCATCCCCGCCAGTGCAGAAGCAGAACTCGCCCTCAGACGCGCCGCCGAAAAAGGATTAATCGATTATAAACCAGGCGACACCGACTTCACGATTAAATATCCAGAAAAACTCACAGCAAACCAAATCCAAGCACTAGAACGCATCAAAGAAAAAATCCTAAAAACCAACGGCTCCAGCGGCGTACAACAAGCCATAAACACAGTCTACTTCAAACTCTTGGATATGATAACCGTCTACCCCGTTGAAGATCCCGAACACCTCTCAGACCACAACGGACGCATCCTCCCCGACACGTACCTTGTACCCAAAGGCACCACGGCCCGCCAAGTCGCCTACATAATCCACAGCGAACTAGGTGACAACTTCCTCTACGCCGTGGATGCGAGAGATAAACGTAGAATCGGCGAAGACACTGTCTTAAAAGACCGCGATGTTATAAGCATAATTAGCACCAAAAAACGCACATAAAATAAATCTCCAAACAACGCTCATACACAGCAGTATAACGCACAAATACCCACCTAAAGAGGCCACTATGATAAAAATCCGTTTTGTTGACAGATAGGTCTACGTAGAAGGTTATGTTGAGATAAAATATTTGAAAGAAGGGGGTTAAGTAGGGCTAATTTGTGGAGTTAAAGAGGATAGGCTTCTGATTTTTTTCTGTGCCGTCGGGTATTTTTTGTGTATTTGAACACAAGAGCTATACTCAAAAGTTCTACTGCAAAGATAGCAATGTTTAGAATGGTCCATCGGTCCACCCCACCCATCTGAAGACTCATGTCCTCAGTGAGCAAAAATACAACAACGCCCGCAATGCCCAAAACAAAGGCGATAACTAACCACAGATCCCTGCACCGTTTCGCTTGTTTATCATATGGGTTAATTTGTCCTGTTTCTGAGTCATCCTTAGCAGAATATGGTTTGTCTTTTTGTTTCTTCCGCTTTAGTAGTGTGTATGCAGAGGTTGTAGCGGCTAGTATGATGCCCAGTATGCTTAGTATCAAATTTACAAACGCCCAAGAAGACACCTCTGTTGGAGGCTCC
>JAIRTW010000112.1 GCA_031254875.1 Candidatus Bathycorpusculum termitum | reverse complement strand
ACAGCAAGAGGTATTTACAAGAGCCTGTAACTTAAACATCAAGCGCTTATGCTATCTGAATTATCTTGAAGACATAAATGCAAGAGAAACCTGGCACAAATAATATTGTCCCAAAGCCCATAATTGGATTTAAAAAACAAAGCTTATTCTGGGACCAAATGTATCTTACTGTACTGTAGCATCAGCCATAACCAGTTGGAGCATCAGAAATGTCACAATCGCAGAATCCGCAAGAGGCACCGCAGAAAAGCAATACTGGTGAGGATAAATTTAGATTCCAAATAGTTTATCTCTTGCCTATACTGGCAAGTATGCTTTTTGGGTTAGGCTACGCTTGGGTGTTGTTGCCTCAAGCGGGTTCGGGTATACCGGTGACGCCGATTCCTCCAGAAACGCCCGGTGCCGACTGGGGCACCGCACTCTATTTTGTGGTACTCATTGCCGCCAGTGCTACGGTGTTTTATTTGTTGCTTAAATACAAAAAAAAACGCACCATAACAGGTTTAATTCTACTGGCCATGACAACAGCAGCCATGTTGCTTTCACTTGTTTTTCTTGCCGCATTATCTTCACGTGTACCCTTCTTAGATGATTGGCGAGTTATCATCCCCATTTCGGTTGCGTTTACAGTGCTCTTTGATTTAGCCATATTCCGCTTAGGCCACAAAGCCCGCAACACAGCAGTTATCCTCATAGGCGGCGCATTGGGCATGTTCTTGGCCTACAACATCGCAGATATATCGATTTGGAGTGCCGTTTTGATTTTGGTGTTTTTGGCGGTCTATGATGTATTTGCGGTGTATAAGGGTCCGGTGGGTAAAATTGCGCAATCCTCGGGGCTTGAGCAACTACAGGGTCTGAGTTTCTCCTTTAAGGATATTCAGATGGGATTGGGGGATTTGGTGTTTTATTCTATGCTCACCGGCACCATGATTTTTGGTTTCCCCCAGAGCCTTTTACCCGCCGCCGCCTCCATAGCAGGCATTATGGCAGGTTCAGTGATTACATTCTACATGCTGGAGAAAAAAAACATTTTTCCCGGCCTGCCGTTCCCAATTCTTTTGGGGTTGGCTTTCGGCTTAGCAGTGGGCTTTTTGATGATATAGGTAAACGTTTAAAACATCCGCTCTATCAATAGAGGACGGAGGATCTTTTTATGGAGCAGTCAAAGGTTGCAGTCATTAAAGGTGAACGTGGTTTTGAACCTGTTTTTAGAGCACTAGATTTAATCGATTACAAATCCGCCATAGCAGGATTTAGCAGAGTACTTATAAAAGTCAACTTTATCACAACTATGACATGGGATACCGGCGCCACAACTGACCCTGTCGTGGTGGAAGCGCTTATCCAAAGACTCAAACAGTTGCCCGTCGAGATTTGGGTAGTTGAATCCGATGCAACCATGACTAATGCTGACAAAGCCTTCGAAGCTACCGGCATGGCAGAGATGTGTGGCAAATATGGAGTGAAATGTCTCAATTTGCGACATATTGAAGACAAGGTTAAAATCAAAATTCCCGACGGCAAGGCCTTAAAAGATATAACGGTTCCCCGTGTAGTCGCCGAATCAGCCATCATCAGTGCGGCCAAAATGAAAACTCACTCTGCAACCAAGGTTACGTTAGGCATGAAAAATATGTTTGGACTGTTGCCTGATAAATTCAAATTCAAGTATCACGCTATGGGTATAAGCAAAGTTATAGTTGACATCAATTCGGTTCTCAAACCACAGTTAACAATAATCGATGGCTTCACCGCCATGGAGGGCAAGGGACCAATTGAGGGCACACCAATCGAGATGAATTTAATATTGGCAGGCAGAGATCCTGTTGCAACAGATGCCACATCCAGCAGGATTATGGGTATAGACCCCCATGAAATCAGCCATATCAAAGACGCCGCTCAAAAAAGGCAGGGAAATATCGATAATATAGAAATTGTCGGCGAGCAAATCGATAATGTAAAAAAAACGTTTAAAAGAAAATAGAAAAATAATCAAAACAACCCATTTTGGAGAATTCTTCAACCGCATTTAGGGTTTTCGAGAACCCACATATCTTCAACCGCGTATCCTCATTTAAATCCCGCACCATAACATTGTGATGAATCCACTTTGCTGGTTAGGTTCAAGCAATTTTATTCTTTGCTAAGGGTTATTTCAATTGCAGAAACCATTCGCGACCTAGTTTCCCCTTCTCTGGGCGGCATCTCAACGGTATTGATCATTATCTTGGTCACCTTGAGGCCTTTTATGAAACGGTGTCTTGTTATTTCGGTCACATCAACCGCTGTAGTTATGGCTTGCCCACGGGCTTTTAGCGTAACTTTTTTTAGGTCACCGGAAAATGCCGTTATGATTGCAAGTACGTAGCTCATGGGGGGTTTGTTTCCAACAAAAATTTCATCGTCAGTTTTTTGTGTCAACTTCAATTACTCCTAACGTTCTGAAGTCCAGCTGGACAGTAAACGTTAACACTTAGTAACCAGGCTCCCTAATAAAGCAAATCAGCGGCCTAAACAGGCTGACTAACGCATGAGAGCAAACGAACATACAAACGGTATCATGAACAGATTACTTAGAAAGGGTAGTAACTATCTACTTCCAGTTTTCCCGTCGTCTAAACAAGCTGTTTTTCAGTATCAGGCTTGATGGTTTGTTTACATACATTTTTCCGATCCCGTTCGGTCGTCACCGCAGTAAAGACTTGACTATTTTTCCCGTTTAAACGCGCCAGATCCCCCGGCATCACTTATGTTCGCAATTACAGCCTCGCTTACTTTGTTAAGAACTTCTTCGGCGCGTTTCCAGTTCTCCGCTGAAACTTCAATACGGTACTTTGGGGCGGCGATAACTGAGAAGTCAAATTTGGTGTCTTTGGTTTTATGTGTTTTCTTTGCATTGCTGAATGCTTCTTGGATGCACCTAACACCGTTTGGGCGAGAACAACGTACTTCAAGAATACCCCAAGCTTCCACGGTCTTAACTCTAATGCGTTCCTCCGCAACTTGGAGTACAACCTTTGCTAACTCCTCAGGCACATCTAACTGGGTTAGAACGGATACACCATCTTTTAGGACCTTTTCAAAGCCGTCATATAGACCATAGTTTTCGTCTAATACCGCACCGACTTTTTGATACGCTTCTTCTCTTGGCAAGCCGGTCCGTTCCGCCACCACATACAGCAGAGCGTCTCCTTTTCGGTCTTTTTTCCAAGATTTAACTTTTTCAATTCGTTCCCGTTTAGTAACCCGTCTCAACGATAAGTCGATATGCCCCTTTTCGTGGTCTACTCGAAGCACTTTGAGAACCAGCTTTTGGTTTTCTCTAACAAAGTCACGTATGTTTCTTATACGGGCGCTGGAAATTTCGGAGATATGAAGAAAACCCCGTTTATTGTATTCATCAAGGTTAGCGTATACTCCGTAATCCATCACTGTTTTAATCGTAGCCATAACCAGATCGCCGGGCTCTGGCCACTCAATTTTTTGCTCAGACATATTTTTCGACCTAAATTTAATTTTTAAAAATCGCCTATCGAGTTAGCGCCAACGCCACCTTTAGATCATTTTTCAGTAAACCAACCGTTCTCTCTTCCAAGTGACGCTTAGCCGCTACCGCAAGCACCTTTGTTTTACAGTGGTCAGCAGCCTTTTCGCTACATTCCGAAATTACCAATACAACTTTGCCACACTTTTTCTGACATTGGTTTTTTGCACAATCCACTACTGCTAAGTACAGCTCTTGTATGTCAAATGGCGGCATGTAGTCTTCTGAGATGTACTGAATTTTTTGTTTACCCATTTCTTCTAATGCACCATCAGTGAACTGTTTACTTATCAAGATAGCAACGTGATAGTTATCACGTTTGATTACCTCTGCCATGCTCTTGACATCATTTAGATTAATATACTCGCTAGATAACGGCTCCACTATCCTTAGGAGCACTTTATTATTAGATCTATCAAGCGCGGTTACATCTGTAAAGTTGGCGTTCTTCTGCCTTTTTACGCTTTTATAACCCCGTACAGCCATGATAAAATTAGTTTTATTTTCACTCATAAATTTAATCCCTTAAAATTTGCCAGTTAGTTAGAGAACTAGGCGCTTTTTTGAATGTGTTCCCGCACTTAGAACAGTTAGTGTTAATTTTTAACCGACTCTCCCTACAGCGTCAGATAATTGTGGCTTCTAAGCCAATCTGATTGATTTTTTCGGTACCGCCAAAATATATCGCCCCTTGTTTCCATCTGAAACTCCCACGGCGAGACTAATACGATATCGCCTTCTCGTATCCAAACACGCCTTTTCAGTTTACCTCTGACCCTGCAGAGACGCTCTTTGCCATCTTGACATTTAACCAAAATTCTGTCGGCACCCAGCATTTTCACGGCTATACCTAAAACATCGTTTGATGAAGGCAGAATCATGTTGTCTAGATTGCTTTCATTTGTTATTTTGTGTTTACCCATCTTATATTGCCCAGTGTGGTTCTAAACCACTTATAATCAGAATAATCGAGAAAAAGCGGTTTTACTGTTGGGTTGACTCTTCCTCTAAAGAATTCTAATAGTTCATAAATGGTTGTAGCGGCTATATTAGAGTATGTGTTCCAAAAAACCTTTTTGTATCCTAAAAACTGAAAGTTGGAAATTTTCCACAAGAACCTATATGTCCCAATCAAGAAACACCGCAGGTTCAGACAAGAACCGGCCACATATCTTTAAATTGTTCCGGAACTAGCTAAATTTGAAAAAGATGAGCCTAATCAAACGCTATCTTGCCCTGTTAGCTGGCTTGACAGTACTATTCTTGGCTGTTGTTGAAACACCGACTATCGGGCAAGTTGAGGCTTCAAACGCAAACCCTTTCGGCTACACACCAACCATAAACATAATCGAGCCACAAAACACGACATATATAGATTTTATCCCCCTAAATCTCGCACTAATAGGAGAGCTTGACCCAAAGATCGGTTGGATATTTAGTAGCTACTACAGTTACAGCCTAGATGGACAGAATAATGTTCCATTTGAGGCAGGAAGCACTATCCTGAGAGATTTAGACGAGGGCAACCACTGGATAGTTTTTATGTACGTATTCAGCTCTTTGTCCAGTTGTTGATGAGGCAGGTTTTCATTTGATTGAATGTATCTAAGCCTTGCTTGTTCCATGTAGTGATCAGAGTCATCATTGTTTCATAGATAGGGGT
>JAIRTW010000111.1 GCA_031254875.1 Candidatus Bathycorpusculum termitum | reverse complement strand
ACAGCAAGAGGTATTTACAAGAGCCTGTAACTTAAACATCAAGCGCTTATGCTATCTGAATTATCTTGAAGACATAAATGCAAGAGAAACCTGGCACAAATAATATTGTCCCAAAGCCCTGCAACACTAAACGTATATATGCCCTGCAACAGAAAGCTTTTGGTTGACAAAAAAAATAAAAGGGTTGAGAAAGAAAACCGATTAAGAAGTTGTTTTGTTCGTTGAACCAGCTAGTCCAGGCGGAAGATCGGGAAAGTTTGCACTGACCCTCTGCTCTGCGATGGTTGCGGCTTCTGAGAGAATTTTTGCGGCATCTTCGTTGACATTGTCAAAGTTTAGCGACATACCACTTGTTGTGCCGGCTTCAAACATAAGCCCGCTGAGCATGTTGCCGATGTCACTTAATTCGCTTTCTGCTTCGGGGAGCACACCGCCTAATCCATTGCGGACACTACGTAATACTCCAATGCAGGGACCCAGCATAGCGCATACATCGCCTAGTTCGCTGATGGTTTTGATTCTCAATGAGATTTGGTCAAGGGCTAGGCGTGCGTTCATGATGATTCGGCTCATTTTGCGGATTTCTGCGAGTTCTGTGGCGTATATGTTGGCGTGTGCTTGGTCGTGTTCTGTGTAGGCGGCAACGAGTTTTGCAAATAGTGCTTTGTCTTTTTGGGTGAAGCGTTCGTTGGCTTGGTCGAGTTTGCTGATTTGCATGTCGAGTTGTCTGGTGGCGTGGTCTAAGCGGGGTTTGAGGGGTGCAGGCGGTTGAACTACTTCTCTTATTGCGGTTGTGAAATTGTCTCCTTCTTGTCTTGCTTCCCATTTTTTAGCGAAACGTTCAGACATGTTAATATCCTCTTGAATGCGATACGGCAAATGGGTTTTTATTTGTTGCTAACATGCAGGTATATATGTGCATAGGTTGCGGCGGTTTTTGGTACTCTTGTTTATGTGAATGCGACAAATTTGTTAACAATGATGGTTAAACGTGTCATCAGAGTAATTGGTTGGTTTTGAAAGTTATTTTGAGGTTTTGGCAATCAACTGGATTATACTGAAATATTTGCCGTTTTCGGCTTCCATTATTCCTCTGTCGGCTGTGGCATATGGATTGGGGCTGGTTAGCCATTCCTCCCACGATTGTTTGCAGCAAGCCATTTCTTGTGCATCTATTGTTTCAATGCCATCTGTTTTGCTCCATAGATTTTTCCACCACACAGTGCTATGAAATGTTTCAGCGTCAGCTTCTGAGAAGAACGGTTTTAGTTCCTGGGGGATGCCGCCTTCTGGCTCTTTTTGCCAGCCCGGAATTGCCACTGCAATATAGCCGCCCTTTTTAACATAAGGAATCAATGACGGCAACATTTCTGTGGTTCTGCCAAAATAGTGGTAAGCATCTACGCTAAATAGTATATCAAAGTAGGCATTTGCAAAAGGCAGACCTTTGGCAGCATCAACTGAAATCGGAATCGCCTTGTCTTCAATCCCAAGAGCTTTAAACCGCTCATAGTTTTCAGTTGGCGAAATCCACAAGTCAGCCGCAAAAACTCTCACACCATACTTTTGCACCAACAAAAGCGACGACAGACCACATCCGCAGCCAAGATCAAGCACACACATATCATTTTGAATATCTAAATATGATGCCATTTCCTCCGATATCCGCATGGCATTGGGGCCCATCATAGTTACTTTCAAAAAATCAATACCGTTTTGAGTTGATCTAAACTTATCTGTGAAAGCATGTCTATCAAAAGTATGCATAATGTTTTCCGTCTATATCGCTATTTACAGTATCGGCATTACGATCATGGTGAGCATTTCGGTTTCGGGGAAATCCCTTGGGCTATTATAGTAGTGTTCATAAGCCATGCCAGTGGGTGTAAACCCGTTATCTGTTATCCATTTTTCCATTTCCTTATATGTTGACTCACACTCGCTATAAGCGCCACGATACATACAGAAAACAACCTTACCTGCCGCAATAGTACCCGCTTTAATTTCACCTTTTTCTGGCAACCCCATAAAAACTGGAAAGCCTATCTCGACATCAAGACTTTGCATATCCATATTACGATAAGCCACATAAGGAACATCTGACAAATACGCCCCAAGCTCTCCTAAATAGGCACCCATCTTTTCATAGCTCTCGCCAATGAGTATAGGCAATTTTTCTACACTTGTCGTAGTGCGAATAAATATCACCGGTTGTTCCCTTTTAGATAAAACCTCAAAATTCGATACTCTTGACATAATATCGCTCCAGTAAATTTCTAATGCGGTTCTCGCTTTTAAAAATACGCTAAAAGCCGTCGAATTTAGTTTGTGGACTCCATTGTACTGTTAGATTTTTAGGTGGCTGAGCGGCTTTCAGTCGTTCCTGCTCTTTTATGTGCTGTGATATATGTATACACCGATTGGTGTTTGTAATGTCTCCTAAGACCAAAGTGCCTTCAACTATTCGTATGCTTACTGGTTATTCGTTGCAATATTCAAAACTTAACATCCAACCGATACCAAATTTATCCTCCAAAGAAGCAAAGCATTTACTCCAAAAAGTTTCCTGCGGCTCCATGCCCACTTTTCCACCGGCTTTCAATGCCTCAAAAACAGACTTGACGCTGTCAATATTATCCAAAGACACCGACACTGCTATGTTATTTCCGATTTTTACAGGTGCTTCTGGAGGCATATCACAAAACATTACGGTGTCATCTCCGAGCTTGAACTGTGCGTGCATAACAAGATTTTCTGTCCCCTCAACCGGCTGATACCCATAACTTGGAGGGGCATCTTTATAGTAGACAAATTCCGCTTTTACTCCAAATACTTTCTCATAAAAAGCGGTAGCTTCAGCACAATTCCCATTAAACTGCAAATATGGTATTACTTTCACTTAACTCAACCTTCCACTTTAATGCTATGCCTCATAAATATGTTAACACAACCCTACTTGACAACTGCCTAACAAGCAGCTGGAAAAAGAAATAGCCTACTTTTAGCCTCTAAACTGATTAATGCGTTGTTACTGAGGACAATTAGGTAAGCGGGAGTAGCGTGCACCCAGGTGAGGAAGAGAGAGGGGGGTAAAGGGAATCTATGGGTGCACGCCACACATTTTATTACGCTTCAACTGCTGATGGAAGAGGCGACCAAGCGTTTTTCGGCTCTGGTTATAGCTTGCTTGTAGCTGGGTTTTGGGGTATACAATTTTCTGGTTATCTTTGTTTGTTATAAAAACTGAGCCGCCTTTTTGTAGATGTTGCTTTACTGTGCAAAAATCTACTTGCTCGGCTTCCTGAACTTCCACGTCTTGGCTGTCAGTGTCGTCTAGTAGCAGAACTTGAAACAGTGATGCTTTGCCTGTTTTCTTTATCATTAGAGCCTTGTCTATCAAGCCGTGTTCTTCCTTCAGATTTAAAGCAATAACTATTTGATTCGAAAAGTGTTTAAAGCTATGTGGTTGTCACACCACTACAACAACTAACCAATATCTATCAGTGCAGTACAAAACTGATAATTTTGGGGTCTTTTAGGTTTTTTACGAGTAAATCCGGTTTTTCTGCCTCAAGTTCATCGTTGCTATAGATGCCTGTTGCTACTGCAATGCAACTCATGCTACCGGCTTTGGCTGCTTTAACGCCAAAGATCGAATCTTCAAAGACTACACACCGTGCAGGAGACGTCTTTAACTTAGCAGCTGCTTTTAGGAAAATTTCAGGGTCAGGCTTGGAACGACCGACGCAGTCAGCTGTCAACACAACCTCAAAGCACTCTTCGAGATGGTTTATTTTAAGCAAATGGCTGACGACGACATTACTGTTCATAGATGCCAGCGCTACCTTCACTTTGCCCCGCAACGTTTCCAGTAGTTCTTTTGCTCCATCAAACAGTTGAACTTCACTGGCTAATTCAACCTGAACCTCACTTTTCTGCCTAACCAGGCGGGTAACCAGCGCTTCATCAGCCCGCCGTCCTTTTAAGCGCAGGATTTCGCGAAAAGTATCTGAGGCGCCGATGCCAATACGCCGCTCAATATACCCGATTGGAACGTCCAAGCCGTTCTCAGAAAGTACCCTCTGAAAAGAAACCACAATGACCCCGCGGGTATCCGCTAGAGTCCCGTCCCAGTCAAAGATAGCCGCCTCAAACATAGCCGACCGCTACTGAAGATTCGCTATTGGAGGTTAAGTTTTTCGCGGATGATTTGGCTTTTTTTGGTCGTTTCTTCAATTGCGCGCATCATGGCAGGGCGGATTTGGCTCTGTTCAATTTGATAGATTGCCTCTATGGTGGTTCCGCCCGGGGTTGTGGTCATGTCTTTTATATGGGCGGGTTCCTCTTGGAGATCCACCACGAGTTTGCCTGTGCCCAAGACGGTTTGAGCCGCACAATTGAGCGCAAGGCTTCTTGGCAAGCCAACTTTTAGGCCTGCGTATGTGAGCGCTTCGATGATTATGCTCATGTAGCCGGGTCCGCTGCCACTAATCGCAGTGATGGCGTCCATATACTTTTCATCTACCTCCTCACAGATACCCATCATGTTGAGTAACCCTTTCACTGTTTCCTTATCTTGTATGGTCAGGTTTTCTGTACAGCAATAGGCCGTATAAGATGCTTGCACCATAGCACATAGGTTAGGCATGATACGTACGAGTTTACTCTCCGGAACATTTTTCCTAAGATGGCTCAACGGAACCGTCGCAGCAACAGATATGACCAATTTATCTTTGCTTTCCTCTTTGATGCCGTTTAGGACCTTGGTAACATCACCGGGTTTAACGATGACAAAAATGATGGCGGCTTCTTTTGCGGCTTTGGCGTTATCTGTGCCAGTTTTAGTGCCGAGGGCTTCAAACTCTTTTAGTTTTTTAGTGTCAATATCAACAGCTGTTACGCTCGAGGGGGCAACACTACCTTTGAGAAGACTTTTGATTATAGCACCGCCCATCATTCCCGAACCTATGACTGCAATTTTCCCAAACATAATCTTCCCTACCCTTAGATGAGACGGATTGCTGTTTAAACTTTATTGCTCAAAACATCTACGCCTGTTGGTTGCTGGTAAGTTCTCTGAGTACTTTGTGCATAGTCAGCGTTGGGGCATCTGTTTTTATCCCCCTCGGATTAAAATGTGTTGCCACCGCATGATAACCTGCTTTTTTGAGGGCCTCTATGAATGTTTGATTGGATGGAGCAGGCAAATTCAATTTACCACTGAGCTTATCGATGACATAATACGCAGGAGGCATAGCGGGTTCAACTTCGATTAAAGATAGACGCTTGGCGATTTTTGCGCTGTTCCTAAATGGGGCCTTCTGATTTTCAACAATTATCTGCCCAACAAACGCGGCACCGGCGATGTCGCCTGTCCAAAGTGGTCCAGCATAGTCCATTTTTGTACCACATTCTTGACATGTAGGACAACCAAACGGTTGATGCGTGATTTCACGATGCATACAATTGAAGCAGTGCAGAATGTAGCCCATAGATTTGAGATTATCATCAGCCTTTTTTGCTCCATAGCTAATCTGAGCGTACACTCGGATATAGTGGTCACTGCTGTGGCTGAACAAAATTTGGATCCCTATATCCTGCTTAGCTGCCGTTACAGCCATGTAGCCGCAGAGAAGCCGAACCGCCAACTCATGACAGTACTCCGCACGTAGGGGTTTGCCGCCGTACTTGCGCAGACACGCCTTTGCATGTACCCCACACAACGGCGCCAAATCCGTCGCAGTCGCCGCAATCAACCCCCTATTTTTCAGCGCACGAAACGCCGAATCCAGGTAGGGCACAGGCGTGCCAAAGGGGTCGATGTCGATTATATCAAAGCGTTTTTTGGGAGACGCATTATTGCATAGTGTGCGGTTAGCGTCACTGTGTTTTAGGGTTATTTTGGTTTCGAGATGGTTTAGTTCAATGTTGTGCTGGGCAAGCTGACAGGCTCTGGTACTGATGTCCCCTAACAATACATTGCTGACCTCCTCGATTTCAGCCGCATAACGAATACCGCGTATGCCTTGGCTGGTGAGAGGTTCACAGATGCTCACCTCATGACCAACCATATGCTGATAGGCTTGGAGCGCTAAAACCGAGAGATCACGATTAAACTCCATCACGGGATTGTAGAAAACCGGTGCTTTGGAGGGTGCATAGTCACTGGGAGTTACACCATATGCTTTGAGGTTAGGCACTAAAACTTGTACTCTCCCTTCCCTTATAATTTCACTGGGAAAATCTGCAACATAATCAGTACTTTCAGCCATGACAGCGCCCCGATGCTGAACTATGATTGAGGGCTTTGGCTTAAAAACATTCAACCAACAAACGTAAAATGCACGATTACCAACGCCCCAACTATGACCTCAAATGAAATTCCCACTATTTCACAATCTTTTAACCCATGTTTTTAAACTAAAACGTTACAATTCAGTTGAAAAAATTAAATTATTAAATTAAAAAAAATAAAAATATTGTATTATAGGTTATAATACATGTCAAATTCTACTGGTTGTGGCAGTTGATTGTACCGTGCAGCATCTTGCCGCCTTTTTTTAATCCAAATTTCAATCAGTTTTTCTGGAAATACGCCGCCAATTGTCAAAAAGTCATGATCGGTTTCCAAAGCATCTAGTGCTTCGTCAAGGGAGCGGGGTAGTTGCTTGATCTTTCTTTGTTCCTCAGGGGAAAGATTGTACAGATTGAAATCATAGGGGCCGTATCCTTCTTTGTGTGGGTCAATTTTTTTCTGCACGCCATCAAGGCCTGCCATTAGAATTGCTGAATAAGCGTAGTATGGGTTGCAGGTGCCGTCTGGATTGCGAAGCTCAAAGCGTTTTTTATTTGGGCCTTTGGCGTATGCTGGAATGCGAATAACGCTACTGCGATTTGCGGTTGCATAGCCAATAGTAACGGGTGCCTCGTAGCCTGGAACAAGCCGCTTATACGAGTTTGTGCTTGGGTTGGTGAATGCGCAGAGTGCTCGGGCATGCGTTAAAAGTCCACCCATAAAGTATAGTGCGGTGTCGCTTAACTGTGAATAGCCCGATTCATCATAAAACAGTGGCTCCCCTTTCTTAAACAGATGCATATGAACATGCATACCATTCCCGGCTTCAGCATAAATGGGCTTTGGCATAAACGTGGCTGTCTTGTGCTCTGCAAAAGCCGCATTTTTTATCAAATACTTTGTCATCATCGTTTTATCAGCCATTTCCAGCATGGAACCCATTTCAACTTCAATTTCCACCTGTCCCGGACCGCCAACCTCATGATGATGATACTTTACCAAAATCCCCTGCCTTTCCATTAACATAGATACCCGTGAGCGAAAACCACTAAGCCTATCCATCGGTAGTGCCATGTGATAGCCGCCCTTTACCGGCATCTTGTATCCCAAATTATCGCCATCATCCCCGGTATTCCACGCCGCCTGCTCGGTGTCTATGTAATAACCCGAGGCATTCGGCTCCACGGCATAGCTTACATGCTCAAACACATGAAATTCAAACTCTGGTCCAATGCGCATTTCATCAGCAATCCCCAGACTCTTCATGTATTCTTCAGCGCGAACAGCAACATTTCTGGGATACTGATCAAACCGGTGATTTTTAGGCAAATCAATAACAAACACATCGCCAATCATCGCCAAGGTGGGAATTTCCGCAAATGCATCCACATAAGCGCTCTTCAAATCTGGTACAAAAACCATGTCGCTTTTCTCAACAGGTGCATAACCATAATTCGAACCATCAAACCCAACGCCATCCTCGAGTGTATCTTCGGTAAACCGATCAATGGGCATGGTAAGATGTCTCCAACGCCCATCCAGATCCACCATCATAAAATCAATCATTTGAATTTCATTATCTTTACAATACCGTTTTGCCTCTTCCATACTAGTAAACATGTTAAATCCTCCAATAACCTATGTCCCACTATTGCATAAAAACTTTGACTGACTTATGCATCCACCCAAATGGTTGCTTGAGGTTTATGCGTATGTATGTCAGAGTTGGTTTAGTCGGTAGAGGTGTAGGTGTCGCTGTCGGGTTTGGGGGTTGTTGTTTGTGTTTTTTGTGTGGGTTTGTGTAGTTTTTGGTTAATTGTCTTAGGCCGCTGTGTGTAGGTGTTTTGGAGGTTAGGTGGGTTAGGAGTTGGCTGAGGTTTTTGGTTGGTATTTGGCGTTGTAGTGGTTGGGAGTTGGTGGTGTTTTTGGTTATGGTTTGCGAAAAGGTGAAAAGCCACATTAGACTTGTACTTATACTGTGGACCCTGCTTGTTGGTCTTCTTGACAATCATCAATACGGTGGGTTCTCAATTTAGCGCTACTGATCAGAAAGCTTTCGGAACTACTGAGATATGTAAAATATTTATAATACACATCAAATATGTTGTATTATATGCTAAAGGAAGCAATTGGACCTATATGTATGGGTTGCGGAATTTTACTGTTGAGTCCGCATATAGGGGGGCATATTGGCTTCTACGTAGTTGTGTTATTCACAACACTATTTCTTACATCTTTAGTTTATACAGCCCTTTACGTCGATAAATTATGGGGTAAAAAGGAATATCGCTTGGTTAAGAAGTCTATTTGTTTGATGATTATTTCAATTGTGCTGTGTTCAACAATAGTAATATTGAGCGTGCCGCTCTTTCCCATTAAAGTTGTAGCTTTTATTTTACTATTTTTTAATATTTGAGCAGTTCCAACAACAGCAATATTTTCAGCATTTCTTTTTAATACACCCATTCCTTTTTGTGCAGTAGACGGCTTAGTGATTGAAACACAGTTTCCTAATCTGTTCCAATGAGCTTCGTCATCATGCTGTAATCTCAAATGGTCTTATTGCTTTGCGGTAACTTTTTTTTCGCTTGTTGTCTATTGTGTGCTGTTCGTTTAGAGCCGCATTTAATCTTTTCTTCCTTCATCATTTGTTAACCGTAACTCGCTGAGTGTAACCCATAGGTTTTAGGGTGGGTCCATAGGAATAAAATTAGAAAAAATATCCAATATCTCCTTCGTACGCTTAGGAAACGCACAAAACACCTCCCGCCCGCTCAACTTAACACTCAACTCTATCTTTGAAAGCTCAAACAAAACCTCCGAACAGGCACCTCCTCAACCAACCCCCGTTCCCGAAGCCGAGCCAAAATCTTAAAACGTAGCCGCAAAGCCAAAAAAACCACAACAAAATAACCCCGAACAGCCGCCACACTACGCAAATAAGCCTATCCGTCTCCAGTTCATTCTTTAAAACATCAAAACACAACTCAACCTCCTCCCGCTCCTTATAACGACCATAAACCTCCCCCGCAGAACAATCCAAATCCGAAACCAACCCAAACACACCCGCCCGCCGCCGCAACAACTCATACTCCCCCACAGAAAGCTCCCCCTCAGCAACCCGCCTAAGAAGCCCTGTTCCTCCTCAGCCCTAATCAAAGGATCATCAAACAAATACAAAAACCCCTACGAACAAACCTGCTTAGAAAAACCCACCGACGCTTCCTATAAACCAAAGCTCCCTGCGCCCTAAAAACGTCTGACAAAAGCTTAGAATTCTTCTTAAGCGGAACCACATAGTGAACCCGGCCCGCTTTAAGCTCCAAGAGCAACTTGTAGGAACTAAAGCCCCTGTCAAAGATGAAACCCATGTCTTCGCAGGCAAAGTGGTCAAGAAAGTGACGTATGGTTTTTATGTCTTTTATGGAGCTGTAGAATGCATCAGTTGCTGTGGGCAGTTTGGTGGTTGTGGAGAAGGCTGAAATTATGTTGATTTGGTTTTTGTGGGAGTGTTTGGTGTTGTAGCTTTTTTCTGCTAGTTTGAGGTTTTTGGAGTAGGTGAGTATGCTGGTTAGGTTGTAGACGGGTATGCCGCCTGTTTGGGCGGGTTGGTGGTAGAGGTCGTATATTTGGGGGTTGTTGCCTGTTTCTGTTAGGACGTTTGTTAGGTGTCTTTTGGTTAGTTAGGTTGGGTTTTTGGGTTTTGCTGGCGTAGGGTTTGTTGTATTTGTTTTGGGTGAGGTATAGTGGGGGTGGGTTGTTGGCTTTGGTTATGGAGAGGGTGGTTAGTTCGTTTTTGTATTTTGTTGTGTTTGGGGGGGGCTTCTTTTGTGTCTTTGATGAGGGTTTGGTAGAGTTGGTTGTTGGCGTATTTGTAGTAGGTGGTGGTTGGTTGTTCGCGTTTTTTTGGTTGTTTGGGTTTGTGTGTTTCGTT
>JAIRTW010000108.1 GCA_031254875.1 Candidatus Bathycorpusculum termitum | reverse complement strand
ACAGCAAGAGGTATTTACAAGAGCCTGTAACTTAAACATCAAGCGCTTATGCTATCTGAATTATCTTGAAGACATAAATGCAAGAGAAACCTGGCACAAATAATATTGTCCCAAAGCCGCAAATTCCATAATTTTTATATATTGGTTTTGGAGCGAATTCTTTATGTGGCACAGAGATGTATTACGTTAGCAGTATTATCACACCTTATAGTCCTGTCTTAGTTGGCTTAGTTTTAGTGGATCAAAATACTTACTCAGAGGAGGCCCATTTTTTTCGTGGACAGTGCTGATAAGCCGGCTCTTGAAACACCAGTTTTGTTTCTGCTTATATATTCTAAAGGTGCAATCTCCCGAAGGAAAATCTTAACATCATTGCTCTCGTGTCCTAAAAATTGTAATCAATTATCAAAAGAAGCAAAGTTAGAATGGTGGTCTATCAAAAAACATCTAGAATATCTGTGTCAAGAAAAACTAATCAAAGTCCACCAGTGTGGACGAATGAAAATCTATGAAATTACCTCTAAAGGCAAAGATGCCATAGAAACATGTAACAATTAAAAAACAAGCAGGATATGCTTCATGGATAGCTCTTCTTTTATAATAAACACGATGTGTGTTGTTAAACGGTTTGGAACTAATTTTGCGCTAAATGGCTTAGATCTAAAGGTGCCCAAGGGAATTTCTGGTTTTGTCGGTAGAAACGGAGCAGGCAAAACCACAACCATAAGTGTACTTTTAGGTTTACTAAAGGCTGATAGTGGCGAGGCGAATTTCTTTGGGTTGGATTGTTGGCGTGACTCCTATGCGATTAAGCGTAGATTAGGTGTTATGCATGAAATTAATGCTTATCCAGGTAGCTTTACGGGAAGTCACTTCTTAGAGCATGTAGTGCGTATCTATGAACTTTCGCAAAGTCAGCAACGCATCAAAAATGCATTAAAAGATGTAGGCTTAGCAGATGCCGGAGACCGCCCAGTTGGGACATATTCGGCGGGTATGCTTAAACGGTTGGGTTTAGCTCAAGCACTAATCGGTGAGCCAGAATTTGTTATTCTTGATGAACCCACAGCAAACATTGACCCCCTGGGAAGAATCACCATGCTAAACAACATCAAGGAACTACATAAAGAAAAAGCCATAAGCTTTCTTATCTCAACCCATATTTTAAGTGACTTAGAGAAAGTATGTACTTGGTTATCCATTGTGGATTCAGGTAAAATAATTGATCAAGGCAACATCAAAGACCTCGCCGAGAGATACTCAGCCAACACTTACAAGGTAAACGTTTCAAGTCCGGGATTATTTTTGGAAAAAATTCACAACTCGGAAGGGGTTGAAAAAGCATGGATAGAAGACGGCAATATTTACTGTAAAGTCAAAAATGTCAATGTGTTCTATAATGAAATTCCAAAAATTACGACGGAGCTTAAATTGCAATTAAAGGGTTTACAGCAAATGCACTGCACTATCGAGGAAATCTATAAGGCAACTGCAGGAGCAAACATCTATGAAAATTAAAACGTTTTGTGGATTAATTCGTTGGTCATTTGAAGAGTATCTGCGGTTCCCTATGCTAGAAACTGTTATAGCCATCGCAGTATTCGGCGTATTAGCACAAGTAACATCCGATATTTTTTTTTACGATAATTTTAACGGTCTTCACCAAATGACGTTTGTTTTGTTTATGTTCTTAACCTGTAGTGTTTGTGCAGTATTTGCTAGGGGGTTTGCAGGTAGCAATTCAAAGGGCGAAGATAAACTCCTTTTGTCCTATCCCCTGAAAAGATGGCACTTGTTTACTTCAAAATTTATCGCCCTATTCGGTACCTTGATTCTTGTTTTCTTTACAGCTTATTCCATGCATATTTATCTCGCGTTATTAAGTCCTTTTGAACCCATGTTTTATGTTGGCTTATTGGGCTTGGGTATTCAAGCTTTACTAGCCGCTACAGTCACCATAACCGTTTCAATGGGTACTAAAAATGAGGCTGTCTCTATATTGTTTTCAATTCTGTTGCTGATAGGTATTGAGACCGTAGCTGGCAGTGAAAACTATTCATCTGCACAAGGCAGACTCAGATATATAACTGCATATTTCAGCCGAGTTGTTCGTCCTGATGTACTTCCTATAGATGAACCATTGTTTAACCCCACTGCAATAGGCAA
The DNA here is from genome assembly GCA_031254875.1 of Candidatus Bathycorpusculum termitum. Lineage (GTDB taxonomy): Archaea > Thermoproteota > Bathyarchaeia > Bathyarchaeales > Bathycorpusculaceae > Bathycorpusculum > Bathycorpusculum termitum. Next base: position 1,049 of record JAIRTW010000108.1, on the reverse strand, counting down.
CTTCACGGTTATGTCAATTCCACTGAGTATCTCTTTAGTTTTGCTTATTGGATCATACATATATTTTACCCGTTTTATGGAGGTCGATTAAATAATGAAAAAAAAGCTACGCTTGGGCGTTATTATTTTAATAGTTGGGATATCCCTTCTTGTTGGAACCATCTATCGAAGCAACACACTAACGTCTTTTGGTAACCCACGAATAGATATGGCGCCTAATACCTGGTCGTATGTATCTGATGAAAACTTAATTGGTTGGGATGGTCAAACATTACTTGAGGTTTTCGAGTATCTTTTGGCTCCGAGGGAATTTCAATTGGAAGTTCAAGCTACTGCTCCAGTGGATGTTTATGTACTTGATTCTAAGGGAATTTCGCAGTGGAACAAAGACAAAACAGTTGATTATCCTGTAGTTGTTTTTAAAGATGTTAACCAAGGCATATACACATTTGAGTTATTTAAGCGAGATAAATACACAATAGTGCTCTATAATCCTACAAACGAAAACGTTACTAGCCGATGGAATGTTTCAGTTTATGGAATAGAAAAAGATCTGCTCTATGTATCAATAACAATAATCAGTACAGGCTTGATGGTGATTACACTAGCCTTGATGATCATGCGAAAACCTTTTCACAAAACAAATTGTTAGCCTAAAAAAGATTGATTTTATACTCGTTTTCAACATGGGTTGTTGGTTGTTAATTGCACATTTAGCACACGACATCTATCGAGGGGCTGATTTTAAAACATATGTTGGGTATTTTATCTGTCTGTTTTGTCAGCGGCCAAACCATTGTCCCACAAATCTCTGGCTTACTTTTCGTGTGTTTGCTGTGAAAGAATTCGCGCGATTCTGCATAAATATGTGTCTCTGCGAGGCGTAGTCGATAATTATTTGTGGCGTGGTTGAAGCAGGCCGGACATTTGTGTCTTGTACGGAAATAATTTCACCCCCACTTTCTGCCCTAAACACACCTTACAACATATAACCCTCACCACCCAAACTGCTTAGCCGCTAAACCCAACCAAAATTCAGGCCACAAACG
>JAIRTW010000070.1 GCA_031254875.1 Candidatus Bathycorpusculum termitum | reverse complement strand
TGGGTTGATAGGTTTGTATGGGTCGGTCTGAGCGGGTTGTAAGGCTGGGTTCTGAAGGTTTTAAGTAATTGTTTGGGGTTAGAAAGAGATCTTTGGTAGTGTGGTTGAGGTTTTGTGTGGTGTCTGTGTGGTGGTGAAGTTTAGGCGGTGGGGTGGATGTTGTGTTGTCTTTGGGAGATCAATTTTTTATGTGCCTAACTATTGGTGGTCTGTATCACATGTAAAGAATTATTCTGTGAGTTTGAAGTTGGTGAAGCTTCAACTTGTGATATTATTGTGTGGGTGGGGAATCTTTTAGTTGAGTGTGGAATTTTTAGTCTGCCGGGGTGAAGGGCCTTTTGCAGGGTGGTGCTGCTATTTGGTGTTTAGTTGTCGATTAATTGTTAAAGCACTTTTAGCAGTGTTTCTATATTAAAAACAGTGTTTGCACAACCATTTTTTATCAATGGTATGGCTTGTACTGCTACATCTATGTTGTTTAACTGCGGACGAAACATTTTTGCTTCTTCACCGCATGCCACTCCCGCTACGCCTTCATATTTTGTGTTATTAAAAATTTTAGGGATACAGCTGCCTCCTGGTAAAACAAATATGTCATAGCCTCTTTCTTTGGCTATTTTGTCTGCTCTATTAACGAGGCAGTCCTCAGAGCAGTGTGCACAAATGTAGCTTGGGATGTTACTGTCGAAAACTGCTTTACATCGGTTATCTAAATATTTTCTTGAACAATGAGGAAGCAAAAGTGCCCTTTTTTTGCTTTCTAAAAACTTGTTGCGTTCCCTCATGTTTGCTGCTTGCATGTCAATTAGGTCATGAAGCAAAACTATGGCATCGTTGATGTTAAGCCCTGTTATTTCTTCGATTTTGAATTTTTTTACTAAATCCTCAGAGATTTTTAAGACTACTGTATGCATGCCCTTTTGACAACTTATCGTTGCAAGTTCGGTGAAGAAAAATTTTGGAACATTAGATAAGTCGAAAGTAAATTTATAGGGCATATGCTAAATATGGAAAAGTCCCGCTTAAAAAAATACCTGTTATCTATCCCAATATCCCTATTGTGCAGTAATATCTAAATTTTCATTGATTGGGTATAATCTTTTCAGTTTTATTCGTTTTTTCGGTAATGTATTGCCAATCAATACTTTTCTGTGTTTGATTATGCTGATATACTAGGAGGTCAATACAGTATTCAAGAGCGGCAACTCGTTCTGCAATATTTAGCCAGTTAACCTGTTTTAGTATAAAATGAATTTCCAGGTGCTAACAATTCTGGGTTAATTCGATTTATTCGCTTGCATAGTTGTCAAAATACCCTTTAATCAATATAACTGGAGTTCCCTTATCACCACTGCCGCTTACAAGGTCACATAGACTGCCAATTAAATCGACTATGCGGCGTGGTGTTGTTCCTTCAGCTTCTTCTTTTCCCATCAAGTTTTTTTGTTTATGACGTATGTATTCGATTATGGCTTCTTGTGCTTCTTTTCCCCGTTTATCGGCAAATTCGTTGTCGGCGATGTACTTTAGCTTAATTTCGTTTGGCAGACCAAGTAACCCGTCTGTAAAAGCTGGTGCTACAACAGGATCTGCGAGTTCCCATATTTTGCCGACAGGATCTTTGAAGGCGCCGTCTCCATAAACAAGCACTTCGACTTTTGCGCCCGTTCTTTCGAACACCAGTTTTTGAACCTTTGTTACAAACGCTTTGCAAGAATGCGGGAAAAGTTTTACTCTGTCTTCGCTGGCTTTATTAGACCCTAAAAGACCATAAATTTCGTTATACCCGCTTTTATCGATGCTCTTGGTGAGGATATCGTCAAGGCAAAAAACCGTTTCGGCGCCATGTGCAAGCAGGCGCCGTTTTGTTTGAGCCCGTGTATGTATGTCTGCAACAATGACGTTTTTTGTATGTTTTAATATTTCACAAGGGTCGTTTGCTAAAATGATTTCGGCTTGATTGCCAAGGTTGCGATAAAGTTCGAGATAATCTATTAATGTGAATTTATGTCTAAGATCTTGAAAGTGTTTTCGGAATTCTTGTTCACTAAAAACATCTCTATGCGGATTGATTCCTGATTCATATATTTGTTCAACACTTATGATGTGATTACCTACTTCATCTGTAGGATAACTGAGTTGAATATAGAGGCGATCGACTGCGGCGGCTATGCCTTTTAGTAATATTGAAAAACGGTTGCGGCTTAAAATTGGGAAAACAATTCCGATCGTGCTAGAGGGGAATTTGTTTTTGATGTCGGTAGCAATTTGTGCAATCGTTGCATAGTTGCCCTGTGCTCGCGCGACAACCGCCTCAGTTATGCCAATTATGTCACGATCGCATATTGAGGTGCCAGTGTTCTTAGAATATTCAATTACGGAATTGACAATAACTTCTGGCAAGTCATCGCCTTCATGTATGATGGGCGTGCGTATTCCTATAGCTTGTGTTCCGTACGTTCTCATTTATTTTATTCCCCCGTGTCATCGAATCGTGAATAGTGAAAATACTGTCTTGTACATAAACCCTATACAGCCATCGACACGGTTTGTGCATTGTCAACGGAAGACCCTACTCCCTGTCTCTGTATTTTTTGTACCTGCGGAAATGTGCCGGCTTATAGATTCGGCTTCTTTATCGGCTATTTTTAGACTTATTTGTGTCGGTTTACGGTTTACGTGTTGTTCTGCAGAAATTGAATAGTAAGAATCAGTCGTTATCCCTGAAATGCATTTGGGGGCAAGTTATATATCGGGTGTAGCTTGGAAGGGGAATTATAATGGTGGCGTAAAGAATTGTAAAAATAAAATAACCAATAGGTCCACGTTATTTGTTTTTGTTTTGTTTGTTTTTCTTAATCAAAATTGTGTATATGTGATGGTTTTTATTGCTATTATTTTTGGTTAGGGTGTTTAAGCGTTTAAAAACGTACAAAAACTTGACGTAAAAACCGTTTTTCCCAAAGCTTATGTTCAGTTTTAACGACAGTTGACGAATCTAAATCTTTAAAACCTGCTGGGAGTAGGTAGCGTTATTGCGGTTTATGATGGAGGTGAAAAGAGCTGATATTCGAAGAAGAAGAAGAATGGGAAGAAGGCGAAGATGAAGAATGGGAAGAAGAAGAATGGTAAACTCAGTTTAAGTATACATCCTTTACATACTTTTCTTTAAATTTGGTTTTTGGGACAAAATTGATTGCGCGGAAGTTTCTTTTGCGCTAATGGCTTTACGCTGGTTGAGATAACATAGGCGTTTGAAGTTTAGGTTACACCCCTTAAGGCTTCTTGTTGTTTACGAAAAGCTAGCTTTCTCCGCAAAGGTGGCCTAACGGAGCTCTTCAACCTGCTTCATTCTTGAAACTATCGGTTTGACAGTTTCCTTTCAACAAAAAATATTACATGTTTACTGCGTTAGAATTACATGGTTCTAACTACAGAGGCCAACAATGTTCATCGTACACGACGCCAAAAACGGAACCGAATACGCCCTGCCCCTCAAAAATGCTGATAGGGTATCGCACAAGGGATATTTAAAAAAGCTAATATCTGCTATCGTTTGTTTGATACGGAGCCTCCGATTTCTATTCTCGTAAGTAGATTTGGGCTTTGTAGTTAGAAAATCTCCCGGGAACACGGTTATTTATCTCCTATAATATCATCTTTGGCACCTGATAAGCAATAACTATTTACGGTATGGCGTTGCTCTATTGAGTATGGTGTATTTTAATGGTAGAGACAAAAATTGAAAAACCACTCGAAAAATCTGCTGAGAATATGGCTGCAACAATTGTAGCAGTTATGGATAGGCTCGCTGGGAAAGAATCTGACTTGAAGCTAAGCTTCCAAGATTTAACTCTTGACTTGGGTCGGTTTAAGGCAAGACTCAATGGTTCTATCGTTTTAGATATAGTGTACGCCAAAGAAGCAAAACCTTAAACCCAAAAGGCAAGCCAAGATGGCTCTTGCAACGTTTTTGGCTGAGATTGTGAAGTCAGGAAAAGTCACAGTATCTGCCAACAACACTGAAGCCCTTGAAATCGAGGCAATCGACAAAAAAATCGACATCAAAGCCCTAAACAAGGACATCCTAAAAGAAACACTTGTAGCTACGCGGGTTGCAGATAAAAACAAAGGTATAACAAAGGCATTTGACCAAATTACCTCTGTCCGCAACAGCATAGGAATGCTCAAAGGGGTTGCTGAACAATTATCTGAGGCAGGTATCACGGTTACGCTCTCGTATAAGGACAGCGTTGTGGTTACTTTGGGTTCAGAAGCCAACCCCAAACTATCAAGCGTCGCCACAGGAACCAAAGCTATAGAAATCAACAGTCCCCGAAAACTCATCGAATTAGGTCTTTAAGTCTCTTTTTTTAGTTACCGGCTTTTTAAACGCATACAATATCGTGTTATGATCGGAGCGTTTTCACGTATAGGGCGAATAGAGCCTTTTTTCATAACTTTGCCGCTTTTAACGTTTTTTTCTCGCAAATAATTCTTGCATTTACCATTAATTTCCGTCCGCTTGACCTCTCGCAGAGGCTATTACTGCTACAAATCTCTAAACGTGAACACTCTCGAAAAAAGGCAGGGCGTATGTGTATGTGAATCGGCCGGATTTGTTGTTTGTGTCGCCGCCCACAGGCTTCTACATCCACCGTATCAACCGCAACCCCACCATAACAACATTAGAGGTGGCTGCGCCTACTCCGCAACAGTCGCTATGGCTACAGCAACTGGTGCAGAAACGGCTAAGCAATGGCAGTACGGTTATTCAGCTATCACAGGTAGCATTAAAATAAAAGTTCAGGATGACTGTTGAGGGGTAAATTTGGTTGTTTCTGGTTGCTTCTGTTAAGGGCAGGTTTAGGGTTTATAACTCTCTAGTTTTATTCAAGGTAGTGGACGTTTATCTATGACGCGAATCGCCGTATTAGACACTGACCGATGCAAAGTCAAAAAATGCAACCAGCTTTGTGTAAACTTCTGTCCCATGGTGCGTAGTCGGGTTGAAGCCATCAGAGTGGAGGGCAACAAAGCTGTGATCTCCGAAACCCTCTGTAGCGGGTGTGGTATCTGTGTCAAAAAATGTCCATTCAAAGCAATAAGCATCGTCAACCTTCCAGACGAACTCGAAAAAGACTGCAGTCATCGCTTCAGCGAAAACAGCTTCAAACTCTACCGGCTTCCCATGCCCTCCCCGGGTACAGTGTTAGGTCTTTTGGGGCAGAATGGTATCGGCAAAAGCACCACACTCAAAGTTTTCAGCGGCGAAATCAAACCCAATTTGGGTAAATTTAATGCGCCGCCGGAATGGAACGAAATTATCCAGTATTACCGTGGTTCAAGTCTGCAGGATTATTTTATGCGGCTGAGTGAAAAAAAACTTAAAGTCAGTAGCAAGCCCCAATATGTCGACAAAATTCCCAAAGTTGTTAGGGGAAAAGCCGGAGATCTCCTTGACAAGGTGGATGAGCGTAAACAGCTTGATATCATCGCTGAAGATTTGGAACTCAAAAATATCTGGGACCGTGCGCTCGATGTACTTAGCGGCGGTGAGCTCCAGCGGGTGGCGGTTGCGGCGGCTCTAAGCCGAGACGCAGATGTTTACCTCTTCGATGAGCCCAGTAGCTATTTAGATGTTAAACAGCGTCTTGTCGTGGCCCGGGCGATCCGTAGCCTTAAGGAACAGCAGAAAACAATCATAGTCGCCGAGCATGATTTAGCCATCATCGACTATCTTAGCGATCAAATCTGCGTTTTCTATGGAGAACCTGGAGTCTATGGTGTTGTCAGTCATGCGCACGGCGTTCGTACGGGCATTAACATTTACCTGGAGGGTTACATTCCAGACGAGAACATAATGTTCCGCAAAGAAAGTATAGTTTTTCACGAAAAACCGCCCACATCCGGAGAAAACATAGGTCTACCCTTGCTGAAATGGGCCGGGATGGAGAAAACTTTTGCAGGTTTCAAACTCTCAATTGAGCCTGGTGAAATTCGTACTGGCGAAATCATCGGTATTTTGGGCCCCAATGGCATCGGAAAAACCACCTTCGTCAAAATACTTGCTGGTATCGAGGAGACCGACGACAAACGTCAGCTAAGTAAGCTCACTGTGAGTTACAAACCGCAGTACATCGCCCCCGATTATGAGGGTACCGTGCAGGAGTTGCTGATGAATGTGGCAAAAGAGAATTTCACCTCAAGCTGGTATAAGACCGAAATCGCCACGCCCCTGCGTCTGCCGGCTCTTATGGACCGCAATGTTATGGAGCTCAGTGGCGGTGAACTCCAAAAAGTCGCCATAGCCGCTTGCTTGAGTCGTAAAACTGATTTGTTACTTCTTGACGAACCCAGTGCCTATCTCGATGTGGAGGAACGTCTAAATGTAGCGAAAACTCTGCGCCGAGTCGTCGAAGCACATGGTATCCCAGCGTTTGTTGTGGAACACGATGTGGTTACACAAGACTTCGTTGCTGACCGGCTCATAGTCTTCAATGGCAAACCCGGAGAAAATGGTTACGCCCATCCCCCCACCACACTGCGAAATGGTATGAATGCATTCCTCAAAGAGATGGACATCACATTCCGTCGTGACTCAGTGACTTTCCGTCCCCGCGTCAACAAGGAAGACAGTCAGATGGATAAATTCCAAAAAGGCATAGGTGAATATTATTACACCAAAATTAACAAGGAAACAGACGGCGAAAAAGAAGAAAAAGAGCTCGCCCATAAACAAGCCAGAAAGCCCGGATGAGTTTCCATGTAAAAAACAGAATACCGTATACAGGCAAAACTTGTTTCTTGAAGGTAAAATGTTAATTCCTAAATTCCGTAAAATTTAGGGACCAGCTATAGAAAGTATCCGCTAACCTTTTTTTGGTTCCTAATTCCAAAATAAGCAATATTGTTCGTTTTTTCATAACATATTTATGCGCCTAATTGGGCACACGCATATGCCTAGGCACGTCATAAAAACCCCAAATTAACCAATTTTTTATAATTAACGTCTATTTTACGGAATTTACAAAATCGCTAATATTATGGTGCCTAAAAACACGGAATTTAGAATTGGTGTTGTGTATTTCTTATGTGCTTAGCAAATTGGCTAATTTGCTTAACCTGTGTCTCTGCATTTTTATAGTATGTACGTGGCTCTGATTTGTTTATATGGGGTAGGTCTCATTTGGTATTTAAGGTTGATTTGTTGCTTTTGTATCTCATCTTCTGTTGTATATTATAATTAGCTACGGCGCCGAAGAAAATTATTGGAGCGTATTTCAAAAGGGATTATGTACAAGGTTCCAGATTTTCTCTCGTGAGCCGTTGACATGAAAACGGGCAAACAGAAAAATCGTCAAATCAATCATACGTAAACTTCTCGAAACCATACAGGTTTTCCGACGAAACCGACCACACCAAGGCCGCTGCCAAAAATTATTCCGCTCCACCCAATGCATCTGCGCCTTAGTTTGAACCCACAGCTCAGACGAAAATCAACTCCGCACATACCCCAATTATCCGCAAAGGAAACCCCAACATTTAACTGCTGCAGCCGATCAAGCATTTTCTTTAGCGTTTGAGCACTTCTATTTCCGCATTCCCAATCCACAAGCTCGCCGGTAGTTCGACAGTATGCCTTCCACACCCAGACCTTGTTTTTTTGAGCGTAAAGTGCCACATCTCATCAAGCTCAATTATGACTTCGCCTTGTGGGGTGGGTTTTTCATAGGTTTTTAGGGCAAAATTCTTTACCCAATATAGAATGGTGGAGGGTTCGACTTTTAGCATGCGTCCAATGGCGTTCATGGATAATCCAACTACGTATAGGTAGAGGGCGAAGGCTCGTTTGGTGTTGTTTTTGTCTGTTGTTTGGGTGAATTGGTATTTGCAGTCTTTGCATTTGTAGCGTTGTCTGTTGTGATTAAAGCCTGCTTTTACATAGTGCTGGCTTTCACACTTTGGACATTTCATAACCATCACATACAAAAGGCTAAATCACCTTCCTTTTTGCAATACTCTCTAATTTTGATGAGAATTCAGGCTAAAAGTTGTGATTAATGGTATGTGGTTATTTTTTGGGATGTTTTTGGGTAAACTATAAATGGTTAAACGTAGTCGTGAAACTGTACACCTCACGCGTTCGAACAGTTCCTTCGCCGGAACAACCACTTAGTCAGTTAAGAGTAAAATCTTAGTTATGATACGGAAAGCCATATAAATCGCTTTTACGTGTTTGTTTGCGCATCGGAGATATAAAAATGCCAAAATGGGGCTACTCAATCATCGAAGAAATGATTAATCCAGAAAAAACAGCGAAAGCCAGTGGAAGAGAACTTAAAATATCTCACAAAGCCGCCAGAGAAGTCGCTAAAGCCATCAAAGGCATGGAGCTCTCCCGGGCAAAAGAATATCTGCGTGATGTAGTTGCCGAGAAAAAACCAATTCCATACACAAGGTACACCAAAAAATTGGGCCACAAAGGCGGCATGCAGAAGAGGTTCGTCGGTAGGTATCCCATAAAAACCGCTGGAGCGGTTCTCAAGGTTCTGCAGGCGGCTCAAGCTAACGCAGAAAACAAGGGTTTAGATGTTGAACACCTCCGAATTATGCACAGCGCTGCATATCCTGGTGTTAAACTAAAGCGTTACACCCCCCGAGCACACGGTCGGGCCTCGCCAAAATATGAAATCACCACACACTTTGAAATTGTACTCGAAGAGAAAGCTACCTCAGGAGAACAGTAAATGAGCATAGTCAAACGGTTTATTACGGAATCAATTAAACGCACAGAAATCGATGAGTTTTTGCAGAAAAAACTTGAACGCGCCGGATATGGCGGAGTCAACTTGTCAAAAACTCCGCTGGGCACACACGTAGTTATCTACGCCATGCGCCCCGGACTCGTTATCGGTAGAGGCGGAGAAACCATAAAAGATCTCGCCGCCCAGCTCGAGCAAAACTTCAAAGTTTCTAATCCTCAAATTAGCGTTTCAGAAATCGAAGTTCCCGAATTCAATGCACATGTCGTTGCCAACAGGGTTTCCTCCGCTCTTGAACGCGGTGTTCACTTTAGGCGTGCAGGTTTCTGGGCACTAAACCAAGTTATGGAAGCAGGCGCATTGGGTGCTGAAATCGTTATCAGCGGTAAACTCACCACTGAACGCGCCCGATTCGAAAAATTCAAGGCCGGTCACTTTCCTATAGTCGGTGAACCTGCTACTCGTGCCATGAGAACAGCCGAAGCACATGTTCAGCTCAAACCAGGTATCATCGGTATACGCGTGAAACTCATGCCACCGGACGCATACTTCCCTGACAAAGTCACAATCATGGCGGCAGAACCACCCGTAGAAGAACCAATAGTCGTCGAAACTACACCCACTCCAGCAGCGGTTCCAGTAGTACAGCCACCGTCGGCGGAACCTGCTCCAACAGTGCAGGCTCAAGAGGTCACTGATGTACCATCGCCTCCAGAGACAAACACAACAGTTACTAAACCCGTGGAGGAGCAACAGTAATGCCAATTATGAGACTCAAAGAAATTGCTGAAATGTCTCCTGAAGCTCAGGAACAGAGACTGATTGATTTACGCGTTGAACTTGCCCGCATAAGAACCATGGTTAACGCAGGCGGTGCAGTAGAGAACCCTGCGCGCATCCGAGAACTCCGCAAAACAATTGCGCAGATTCTCACTGTTCAGAACGAGCAGAAACTTGGTTTGCGCAAGGTACCTGCCTCCTCTAAAAAAGAGGAAAAAGCCAAAAAGGTTACAAAAATAGACTCTAAGGAGAAAACATCTGAATGAAAGTGACGCCGGATATTATTCGATATGAATTCATCGGCGCAAAAGGACTAGTCACCCAAAGTCCCAACATAAACTATATGGGCGTAGGTGGCTTAGTGGTGGGCGAATCCAAAAACACTTTCACCTTCCAGAACCCGGAAGGAACCCGCCGCGTAATCAAGGAAGTTGCAACTTTTGATTTTACCTTCAGCGATGGTACAGTCGTTGAAATTGACGGTAAACTTTTAGTCGGCCGCTCAGAAGACCGATTGAAGAAAAGTGTAAAGAGGCTATGGTAATATGTCAATAACTTTCAAGCAGCCAAAAAAGACCTGTGACGATCCCAATTGCCCATTCCACGGCGTACTCGCTGTACGTGGACGCGTAATGGAAGGCGTTGTCCATACATCCAAGATGGAGAAAACTGTTATTGTCGATAGAGAATTCATGCAGTTCTCCTCGAAATTCGTACGGTACGAACGCAGACATGGACACATCCCATCACACAACCCCCCGTGTTTAGACGTTAAAGAAGGCGACCGTGTAAAAATCGCCGAGTGTAGACCACTCAGCAAAACAGTTTCCTTCGTTGTTGTCGAAAAATTAGGCGAGGAAAGATAAAATGTGCGCGGCGAAAGCAAAACAGAGAGCCCTTACAGCAAAAGGGATGCTCAGTCACGGACAGAAAATCAGTCGCGGTCTCTTGGCTGGTTCAGAAATAAAATGTGCTGACAACACCGGCGCACGTGTTCTGCGCTTAATTCAAGCCATGGGTTACAAGGGCCGACTCAGACGCTACCCCTCAGCCACTGTCGGCGACAAAGTTACTGTGTCCGTTCGCCAAGGCTCACCAGACATGCGTAAAAAAATCTTTCAGGCAATCATTGTTCGTCAACGGAAAACATTCCGAAGAATCGACGGTGTCTGGGTACAATTCGAAGATAACGCTGCCGTTATCATAACTCCTGAAGGTGAAATGAAAGGCTCTGAAATCCGTGGACCAGTCGCACGCGAAGCCGCAGAACGCTGGCCCAGGATCGCAAGCGCCTCAAGCATCATAGTGTAGGTGTAAAACATGCAGACAACTAATCCTGGTAAACAAAGAAAAAAACTCTACAATGCCCCAGCTCACATACGGCATAAACTGATGGCGGCATCTTTATCTAATGATCTCGCCGTTTCAAAAGGCGTAAAAACTCTTCCAATCCGCAAAGGGGATACTGTTCGTATCCTCCGCGGTGATAATAAGGGGTTTGAAGGCAAAGTTTCACGTGTTGATCTCAAAGCATATCGGATCTATCTCGAAGGCTTAACCCGAGAAAAAGTCGATGGCACCAATATTTTCCTGGCCGTTCACCCCTCAAAAGTCCAAATCCGCAACTTAAACCTTGACGATAAATGGCGCAAAAATATCCTTGGACGCAAAACTGCGCCCGAGAAGAAGGCTAAAAAACTGAAAGCTAAACCAGCAAAGAACGCCGAGAAAACGCCTGCTAAATTAAAGACTGAAGTCGATGAAGAAACAGAAACCGAAGAAGTCTTTGAAGAAGAAGCGCCTAAAGAAGAGATAGAGGACGAAACCTCTGAAAAAGGAGAAGAATAAATTGGGTAAAAAAGGAAAAACCGCAAGGCTGAAACGTAATCCAGCACCAGCATTCTGGCCTATCCATAGAAAAGAAGCCCCGTGGGTTGTGAAGCCCTCATCAGGTTCACATTCACTCCAGAAAAGTGTCCCCTTAACCTTGGTTTTGCGTGAGATGTTGGGCGTAGCGCAAACACGAAAAGAAGGCAAACTTATTCTTACGCAAGGTAAGGTTATAGTCAACGGCAAAGTCTACAAAAAAGATGACATTCCTGTCGGCTTAATGGATGTCATCGCACTGCCTGATAGCAACAAATACTACCGTATTATGCCATCCCATAAAGGCTTGTATTTAGCTCCAATAAGCAAAGAAGAATCCACCGTTTCTCTGCTTAGAGTGGAAAACAAATCAACCGTCCACAATGGCGTACAGATTGCAGTTCATGATGGTTCAGTTCTGCTAGTCAAAGTAGCAGACCAAAAGAATCCCGTTGAAATAAAATACGACACATTTGATATCCTCAAAGTTACTTATCCTGAAAAACAGGTCACCGAAACACTGAAAACCAAAGAAGGAAATATGGCAATAATCACCGGCGGGAAAAACATCGGCAAAGCCGGAAAAATCGTGGAAATCGAAAAAACTGAAGCTAAAAAACGCCGCCAAGCGCTAGTTATGATTGAAGATGCGCAGGGTCAACGCTACCAGACAATCATGGACTTCGTTTTTTCCATTGGCGAAGCCATCCCAATGATTAACACGCTGGAGGCATTCGTAAGTGTCTGAAGAAGCAATGATTAAAACGTGGGAAGAGCATCCGATGCTCAAACCCAAAATCGAAAAAGTCGTCGTAAACCTCAACGCAGGCAAATCCGGAGAACCCCTCGAAAAAGCAAACTCAGTCCTCAAAGAAATCACCGGACGTAACCCGGTTAAACGACGCGCCAAAAAAACCATCCGCGACTTCGGCATACGCGAAGGTGAATCTATAGCAGTCGTCGTAACCCTGCGCAGGCAGGAAGCCATTAATTTCCTAAAGAAAATCTTGCCAGTTATCGACAACAAGATTTCCAAACGTTCCTTTGATGTCCGTGGAAACTTTAGCTTCGGACTCAAAGAGCACATTGACATCCCTGGAGTCAAATATGACCCTGAAATTGGCATCTTCGGTATGGATGTCTGTGTTGCTATCAACCGTCCCGGTCACCGCATAAAAATCCGCAAACGTCAAAACAAATCACTCGGTCCAAAACATGTGCTTACACCTGAAGAATCCATAGTCTTTGTAAAACAAACCCTGGGAGTCGAAATCGTCTAAGAGTGTGAATATATGGGAAAACAGCAAATCAAAAAAGAACGAAAATACGGCAAAGGTTCACGTCCATGCGTAAGATGCGGTTCATTCGGGCCAGTCATTCGACGTTACAATTTATATTTATGCAGGACATGTTTTAGAGAGGCTGCCCCCAAATTAGGTTTCAAAAAATATGAGTAGGAGCTAAAAGACAGAAAATGGATACTTTAACCAATGGTCTCGTAACCATAATCAACAACGAAACCCGAAACAAGCGGGAATGCATCATTAGCCCTGCCTCTAAACTTTTGGGGCGTGTCTTGCGCATCATGCAGCTTAACGGTTACATAGGTGAATTCGAATTCATCGATGACGGCCGCCAAGGTAAATTCAAAGTTCAGCTCCTCGGCAGAATAAACAAGTGTGGTCCAGTAAAACCGCGCTTCGCAGTCAAAGCAACTGAGTATGAGAACTGGGAAAAGCGGTTCTTACCCTCTCGCGATGTCGGCATTATGGTTGTTTCCACATCCAAAGGTGTTATCGCCCACAAGGATGCAGAAGGAAAGAATATCGGAGGAAGGCTACTCGCCTTCGTATATTAGGAGAGAAAATAAATGCGGCTTCCAGAAGTATCGAGAAATATCGAAGTTCCAGCTGATGTAACTCTCGATGTCATCAACAAAACAGTCAGCGTTAAAGGTGCCAAAGGCAATCTTACGCGTGACTTTTCATATGCCCCCGTTGCCATAGATGGCGAAGACAAAAATGTCCGTATATCCGCCAAGTGGCCGCGTAAAAAAGAGACTGCCTTGGTTGGAACCATCTACTCCCATATCAATAACATGATCGTGGGCGTTACCAAAGGCTACTCCTATAAGCTGAAAATTGTCTTTTCACACTTTCCTATCTCCGTTAAAACACAAGGCAAATACATTCTCATCGAAAATTTTACCGGTGAACGCAGACCCCGTAGCGTCAAAATTGTAGGAAATGTAAAAGTCAAAATTGAACCCGAAGATATCATCATCGAAGGTATAAACCTTGAAGACGTCAGCCAAACTGCTGCTAACATCGAGCAATCTACCAAAGTCCGAAGAAAGGATCCGAGGGTCTTCCTTGACGGCATCTATATCTATGAACGTAACGAAGGAATGGCATAATATGAGCGAAAAGAAAGTTTCCCCTTCACGAAAGGCACTCCAAGTCAGGACGCGCGCCAGAAATAAGAAACCCAAATTTGTACGGGCAGAAAGCTGGAAATACGACCGATTCAGCCTAAGCTGGCGTAGACCTCGCGGACTCGACAATAAGATCCGTCGAAAAATCAAAGGATGGCCCCCCGGTCCCAGTATGGGCTACAAGGGACCAAAAATTGCTCGATATCTTCACCCCTCAGGATATCATGAAGTCATAGTTCACAATGTCGCTGAGCTATCCCAAGTCGATGCTGAAACCCAAGCCGTCCGGATTGGGCACACCGTTGGCAAACGAAAACGAGCAGACATCATCGCTAAGGCTAAAGAGCTTAACCTTAAAATTTTAAACTTCAAGGTTTCAGCGCAAACAGACACCGATGAAAAGGAAGAAACAGAAGACGAAGGTGCGGAAGAGCAGATCAAAGACGCCAAAGAAGGAAAATCCAAGCCCAAGAAAGAGAAAAAACCAAAGAAGTCACCTAAGAAAGAAAAGAAAAGTAAAACTAAACCCAAGAAAGGAGAGAAAAAGCAATGACTAACCTAAGTGGGCAAAGACGCTTGGCTGCGCAAATCCTCAAAATCGGTGAGAACCGTGTCTGGATAGATCCAGAGCGCATCGACGATGTTGACGGCGCAATCACCCGTGAAGAAGTCCGTAAACTTATCCACGAAAAAGTCATCGTTTCATTACCTCAAAAAGGTGTAAGCCGATCACGCGCAAAATCTATTCGCGCTAAAAAACGCTTGGGAAGACGTAGCGGAGTCGGCAGTGTCACAGGTGCTGGGTATGCAAAAGTTACCCAAAAAGACGCTTGGATGCTTAAAATCCGTTCACTGCGTCGCAAACTCCGCGAACTAAAAGCAAGTCGAGTCATAACCGAAACTACCTACACCCAGTACTACAGGATGGCCGGTAGCGGTAGATTCGACTCTATCGCCGAGTTAGAGCGTCATCTAAAAGAAAATGATCTGTGGAGAAAACGTTAAATGGCAAACAGTAGCAACTACCGCGTTCAGCTAAGACGAAGACGCGAAGGAAAAACCGATTATCAGGCACGCAAAGCACTAGTTATATCTGGACGCCCGCGGCTTGTTACTCGGCCATCAATTAAAAACTCAACTGCCCAAATCATCATCGCAAAACCCATTGGCGACCAAACAGTAGCCGCCGCTAACAGCCGTGAACTCATCAAAAAATACGGCTGGAAAGCACCCACGGGTAATATACCTGCAGCATATCTCACCGGATTGCTCTGCGGATTAAAAGCTAAAGCCGCAGGCATAGACAGTGCTATCCTTGACATTGGTCTAATTACTCCAACTAAAGGTGCCAAAATTTTTGCGCTCCTGCATGGTGTTGTCGATGCAGGTGTTGAAGTTCCTCACGGTAATGAAAAAATCGTTGCGGGCCGCTCCAAAGGTGATCATATTGCACAATATGCTAAAGAACTCAGTGCCGACGAAGACGAGGTTTACGCTGCTAAATTCAGCAAGTATACCGCTGAAGGTGTTGCGCCTGAAGGCATCGCTGATCACTTCAGCAAGGTTCGGGCCGCAATTGTTGCCTCCTTCAAAGGTGCACAGGTTGCTCCTGAACCCCAGAGTGCACCTGAACCTAAGGCTAAACTAAAAGCGGCACCAAAACCCGAAGCCAAAGTTGCTCCTAAAGTTGAGGTTGTGCCTGTTGCTCCCAAAGTTGAAGTTAAAGCTGTAGAAGCACCGAAGGTCTCCGAATCTGAGGCAGAGGTTAAAGCGATACCGGCATCGAAAGTTGAAGCTAAGGCATCGAAAGTTGAAGTAGCAAAGTCTGAAGCAAAGGTCGCTAAAGAAAAAGCATCTAAAGCGGAAGAGGAGCCCAAGAAAGCTTCTAAAGCTAAGGTTGCTCCAGCTAAAGAGACTTCAAAAAAAGCTGAGAAGGTACCGGATAAAGCCAAAGTTACCAAGGATAAAGCTCCCGTTAAAGAGAAAGGTGCATCAAAAAAGAAACCACCTGCAAAAAAAGCGTCAGCTAAAGCTGTAGCTAAGCCAAAGAAGGGTGAAAAGAAAGAATGAGTAGAAATCCACGAGATAGAAGCAGAGACAGCGATCGTCGTACACAAAGCCTCGAACAGTGGGTTCCAAAAACCCGTCTGGGTAAAATGATCCAAGAAGGTAAGATCACAACTATCGAAGAAGTCTTCCTAACAGGCATAAAAATCAGTGAATCCCAAATCGTTGATTCACTGCTACCTGACCTCCAAGAGGAAGTTATAAATGTTAACCTTGTCCAGAAACAAACTGATGCCGGCGAAAAAAGCCGCTTCAAGGCAATCGTTGCAGTCGGCAATCGTGACGGTTACATCGGATTAGGCCAAGGCAAAGCCAGCCAAGTTCGTAATGCCATCGAAAAAGCTGCGGTCAACGCCCGACTCAATATTGTCCCAGTTAAACGTGGTTGCGGAAGCTGGGAATGTGGATGCGGGAAACCCCACAGTGTGCCCTTCCAGGTGGAGGGTAAATGTGGAGGCGTACGAGTTGTTATTGTTCCGGGTCCCAGAGGTTTAGGCTTGGTATCCAGCGAAGTTGCTAAAGTCATCTTGGGCTTAGCAGGCGTCAAAGATCTTTGGATGCGCAGTTACGGATCAACAAGGACTGTTCCCTCTTATGCATGTGCGATCTTTGACGGATTAACTAAAACATACAATCTAATTACAACAACCGATTGGGTGAAGTAATATGGCACAACAAACAGAAGAAGTCAAAAGTCTCATAGTCGTGCGGGTCCGTGGAACTATCAGTGCACACAAAGAAACTCGCGAAACTCTTGAGCTCCTCCGGTTAACTCATACCAACCACGCGATCCTCATCGATAGTCGTCCAGCCTACAAAGGTATGCTTCAGCGTGTCAATAACTATGTTACATGGGGCGAGCCCACCAAAGAAATGATCATCGCCTTGCTACTGAAACGCGGCCGCTTAGCCGGCAACAAAAAGCTTGCAGAACACATAGAGGCAACAGGTTACAAATCAATCGACGAACTCGCAGATGCAATACTCAGTTGTAAAGTTGCATACAAAAACTTGCCCGATATCGAAGCCCGCTTCAAGTTGCATCCGCCAAGCAAAGGCTACCACGGTACAACCAAAAACTCTTTTCGCGCAGGTGGCGAAGCAGGCTACCGCGGTGGCGCCATCAATGATCTTGTCAAACGCATGGTTTAAACCAGCGTTCCAAACCTTTTTTAATCTTTTATCAATTTAACCGTTATGTCAGGTTTACCTCTATTTGTATTCTGGCTTCTCGGCATAAGTGTGAGATACAACCTGTGAATGTGTGGAGTTTTCATCAAATAAGAATAATCGTTATATATTTAAATTAAAAATCAAATTTTCTCTGACAAACAGTTGCAGTATCGGCTACAGGCCAACTAATCCTCAAACAAAACTACCGCGAACTCTCCCAAACCAAACCCCTCAACCGATGAAAACAATTCAAGCATCGGCACAACCATCCACCTTAACCCAAATCGCAACAACTCCAACTCACATCTCCTCCAAAAACTTCCCACCAAGCGCAACCAACTTCTAACCAGCGCCTTCTACATATTCAGTCAAGAAAATACTATGATGTATCTCCTCAACTGTTTTGATCAAAATAACAACTCCAAACCTTCACAGCATACAAACCAGCCAACTCTTCGTCACCATAATCATCCAAGAAAAAATGGGTTTCACCAAGGGATAAAAAGTTGCAAAGACCCCGCATATCTCCTACGACGTAGCCTTCCTCTCTACCCACTCCAGCAACTTGACTCGTTGAGTGGGGCTATACCCGTGAGTTTTGTGTTGGATGGGTTGGTGGGTGGACGGTTGGGTCGGGAGGATTTTTATTTTGTCTAGCGGGGATCTTGATTTGAGTTGTGGAGCGGTTTGGTGTCTCTATAGAGGAGCGGGCTGTAGTGGAGACGGGGTTTGCCAGTTTATGGGTGAGTTGGATTTTAGGCAGGCGCCGGGTATTTGGGATAGGATTTCTGAGGGGACGGAAGGTGTTTGTGGCTTTTTTGTGTTCCTAATATGTCGGGTATTGTAGTCTATGTTGAAACTTGACCTTTGACGTTTGATGGGGTGTTGTTGGAGCGCAACGGTATATTGCAAAATACAGAATTCAGCTATTAAACTTCATTCTCATTCAGGACTTTTCTAACTCTTCTGTGCGATATCTTTTATAATGTCCTTAGAGTGATGCGTTAGTTGATCGGAGGGGGAAACAACACGAGTGCAAGATGGAGAAGGACTAATAAAAACCGTAAATGGCTTGATATAAACGAGCTAGCTACGGCTAAAAAACAAAAAATTTCACCTCACAAAAGTAAAGCTCTGCCTATGCCGCCCAATTTCCGTCCATCCAATAGCTATGCTAAACGCAAAGGTCAGGAGCCTAAACCGCTTATCGATATCTTCCAAGACAACACCACTATCACCGTTGTTGCCGAAATTGTGGGTTTCAACAAAGATACTGTAAAAATCAATATAAAAGACCAGAAAATCACGCTTTCTGCGCGATCAAAAGAGCGCCGATACTATAAAAGTTTAAATTTACCGAAGGTAGTGATTCCTGACGAAACGCACACCAAATTCAAGAACGGTGTGCTAGAGATCAAACTTAAAAAAGCTGAATCAACAGCAATTGGAAAAGAAGCGGATCAACATGCCCCATAAACTTAGAAAAATCAGGAAATTCAGAGGCTCAAGAACGCAGGGATACGGAAGAATAGGACAGCACCGAGACAGCGGGAGCAAAGGCAACCGCAAGGTCGGACGCCATAAACATCTCTGGAGCAAAATTGTAACCTCACAACCCAACTACTTTGGAAGTCACGGTTTCACTTCTCCACAGAGCAAACGTCGGGTTGAATCCACGATTAACCTTTACAAACTTGATCAGCTCGCTTCGGGTACTGAAATCAATCTGACTGAACTCGGGTACACTAAACTCCTTGGTACCGGTAAGCTTACTAAGGCTCTAACTGTTCAAGTTGCGGCCGCCTCGAAATCCGCCGTCCAAAAGGTTCAAGAAGCCGGCGGTAAACTCATAATACCTCAAGCATCCGAGGAGTAAGGCGGTTAGATGGCCGGAAGATTCCTAAGTATATTCAAACCAATAGGCAGGATACTGCCTGAAATTAAAAAACCTGAACGTAAAGTCAGCTTTAACGAGAAAATCTTCTGGACTGCTCTGGTTCTAGTTATCTTTCTTGTTATGACTGAGATTCCTCTCTACGGTGTGGCTCCAAGCGAGAATGACAGTTTCGGTCAGCTGAGAGTTATCTTTGCTTCAAACCGGGGCACACTAATGGAGTTAGGTATTGGCCCAATCGTCACTGCTGGGTTAATTCTGCAGTTACTTGTCGGTTCCAATATAATCAAATGCGATATGTCTAACCCTGAAGATAGAGGTCTCTTTACCTCTGCAAGTAAAGTTTTTAGCATCGGTCTCACCGGTCTCCAAGCTATCGCTTACATCATAAGTGGTATGTACGGTCCACTAGATCAGATTGGGGTACCTACAATTTTTGTGATTTTCCTGCAGTTAGTACTGGCAGGTATGGTTGTCATGTTAATGGATGAACTTGTACAGAAAGGCTGGGGTCTTGGTAGCGGCATTAGTCTCTTTATCATGGCAGGTGTTGCACAGTCTATTCTGTGGTCCATGTTCTCTCCAGTCACCGGACTATTTGTTGGAGGGTTATCTCAATTTTTGGCTGGTGCTGATCCGTTTAATGGGGCAAATGCTGCCTTAGTGTACGTCTTTGGCTCTAGTAACAGTATTTATCCAACACTACTTGGCTTCTTTGCAACAATTGCAGTGTTTCTCATAGTTATCTACGTCCAGGGCATCAGAATTGAATTGCCGATGAGTTACGCTGGATACAAAGGCTTCCGTAGTCGATATCCGATTAAACTCCTCTATGTCAGCAACCTTCCAGTAATCTTTGTCTCTGCGCTGTTCGCTACCGGATACTTTGTCTTCCAGTTGCTTTGGAGTCAGTTTGGTCGTCCTGAACCAGGAACCAACCTGTTCTTCCAAATTATCGGTGACTATGGTGTCAGCTCAACAGGTAACATTGCTCCTGTCGGTGGTTTAGCATACCTCATCACAGCACCCCACAATATCCACGGCGTCATCAGTGATCCACTGCATGCTTTGACTTACCTAGGTATATTCGTAGGTTTCTGTGCGGCATTCTCGCTGATTTGGCTTGAAGTTGGTGGTTTAGGGCCAAGTAAAGTCGCTAAGCAGCTTATGAACAGCGGCATGGAGATTCCCGGCTACAGGCGTAGCGAGCGGCCTATCGAGCAGATCCTCAAACGTTACATCCCCGTCGTTACCGTCTTAGGCGGTATAATCGTCGGTTTGGTGGCTGCGTTATCGGATTTCCTTGGTGCGTTTGGTACAGGTACGGGTGTCTTGCTTTCCGTGGGTATCATCTACCAGTATTATGAACTGTTGATGCGTGAACGGGCTGCAGAAATGTTCCCAGCGTTCCGAAGAATCTTGGGCGAATAACCTAACGCCTTTTCTTTTTCTTAACTTTTCTTTTCAATATGCTATTGATAATGGATATTACACAAATTATGTGCCATGGAGAGAGAGCATGGTCATGTAAATCGTCTGAACTCTGCCTGTTTTAGGTAAACATTGCTGGGTTGGAAGTGAAAACGGTTATTAACGAGAAGCATGTACGCATAGTCTAAATAGATAGGAAACGCTCTGAAACAGACGGAATTAAGTGAAAAAGTATGAAAGTCTACAAGAATCTAATGTTTGTTATGCTGATAGCGCTCGTAGCAGGTTCTGCTTTGAGCGTTTTTGCAGGACAAGCAAGTGCAACCCTGAGTTATCAAGGCTCCATATCAATAGATGACCCAAGTGTTGCTCAAGAAACTTCATACACTCTAATCCTTACCAATACAGGTACTGACCGATTATTGGGTGCAAACATTACCGTTCCTGATGGTTTTGGATCCATTGAAAACCTTGTGGTGAACCTGCATACGTGGAGCGTAACTCATGTCACAGATGACAAAGTCTCCTTCATCTCTCTTACTCAGACCACTGAGGGTTTAAACACCGGAGACAGCATCACAGTCACCTTTGATGCAACAAACCCGCGGATGGCTGGAACATATCAATGGACTATCAATGCGGTAGGTACAAATGGCACCACCGCGTCCGAAGTTACCCTAGACATTACTTCCTCAATTCGTATCACCACGATAGTGCCTGTAATCATTTTGTTGGGTATAGCGTTTGGCGTCAGTTTTCTAAGTATGACATTTAACCGAATTTTAATAGGTCACTTCATAGGCTGGGAGCAGTATCAGGTTATGCGCAAAGAAATGGCCGACTTCCAAAAAGCGAAAATGGCGGCGACGCGGGCAAATGACATAAAGCAAATGGAGAAACTTAAGCGAAAACAATCTCAAATCAATAATATGCAAGCAAAAATGATGAAAACTACTCTGCTTCAATTTGTTTTTATGATCGTTCCCTGGCTCCTTTGGTTTCTTGTGTTAATCCCAACATTTGGAACCACTAGTTTGGCGTATCTGCCGGGGTTGGGTGGTATTCCTATGTTTTGGCTCTACTTCCCATTATCCTTATTCGCAAGCACACTTGGACAGCGTATACTCGGCCTAAATCCCATAGAGTATCGTTAAATGTAGAAAATTGGATGACTTAAAATGGCTGACACCCAAAAAACCTGTGCCCAACTAAACAAAGCGGTACTCTGTATTTCAGGCTTAGCCGGTACAGGCAAAAGCACCTTAGCCAAAAAACTTGCCCAAAAATACACTCTGCGGTATTACTCCGGTGGTGATGCCCTAAAAGACTTAGCGAAGCAGGAAGGATATGACATATCCCTTCAAGGCTGGTGGGAAAGTCCGGATGGGTTAAAATTTCTCAAGGATCGTGCAAGCGACCCCAAGTTTGACCGTGCAGTCGACGAGCAACTCTTAGAATACGCTAAACAGGGCAATGTGCTCTTGGACAGCTGGACGATGCCTTGGCTACTTAAGGGGGGCTTCAAAATCTGGTTGGAAGCATCGATTGAGCAACGGGCGGCGCGGGTGGCTGAAAGAGATTGCATGCCCTTCGCAGAAGCCCGCAAAATGCTAGAGGAGAAGGAGAGCCGCACGAAGGCGATTTACAAGAGGCTCTACGATTTTGATTTGGGTGCCGATTTGACGCCGTTTGATTTTGTTTTAGATACCGATAACTTGACTGCGGATCAGGTTTTTAAAGTTTTATGCCACGTTGTGGATAATGTGGCCCTTTCTGTGTCTAACGTTTGATTTCCAAAGTTTTTCTTCTATTTGAGCGTGTTGACTGTGGGTATTGTAGAATGACCTCAAAAGGTGATAGTTGGTGGGTTTATGGTTGAGTGTAAAATATTGTTCTAACACGCTTGTCGTTCACTTGAAAAGTAGTTTAACATTTTTCCATTGATCGCCTGCCAACGAGATTATGCTTTGGGGGCTTCCATAGAGCGAGTAGGCAATGTAGCAGAGGTAATTACATTGGGTGCAGTTATGGTATGTTTCTCGTAGCGTTTTGAATTCTCTGCTGTTCCATTGCGCTGGCAGGTCAAATATGGAGCCCGCAAAGTTATGGTTATGGCAACCGGAAATGCGACCTAAATGATCAACGACGAGGAACTGGTTTAATGCTTGACATTTCCATGCTCGATGTTCTCCGGGTTCATAGAGACTCCGCAGAGTTTCCAGTAGCTTTTTAGTCATAAGTATGTTCTTGTTTTTCTTCATTGTCTTGATAAGCTGGTTGCAGAGATTCACCATGGCTTTCTTGTCTGTTATGATGAATTCGTCGTTTGCTTTACCGATGCGGAAAAGTTGCTTGTTGTCCACGGAAGTGTCATAGGAGTATAGGCAGAACCACATTGGTATTCCTCGTTCCATGAAATATGTTGTTAAATCCATGATCTCATAGAGATTTTTCTGTGAAATTGTCGGCGTAACCGCTACTCTGATGCCTTCTTTTTGCAACACATCCACAGATTGCATAGCGTTTTTCCATGCACCCGGTACAGCCTTTATTGCGTCATTTTTCGCCTCATCCAAGCTGTCGATGGAGATGGCAACAAAGTCAACCTTGCGCAAGGTATCAATTTTTTTTGCGGCCATACTGCCATTATCATATACAGTTGTGACAAAGTGCTCAGAGGCGTAATCAAGTATTTCAGCTATGTCTGGACGCAACAGGGGATCACCACCTGAGATGGTGAGTTCTACGATGCCTATATCTCTTAAAATGGCGAGGCCTTTCTTTATTTCAGCGGCTGAAAGTTCCCGTTCATCCTGTTCCTTCCAGACGTTACAGCCTACACAGCGGTAATTACATTTTCTTGTAACCAGCCACTGCGCATGATGAGGTTTACCTGGCGATAAATAGCGTACCGCTATAGCTGATGCTTTCTTTAAACCTGAAGTCAAATTATCCTCACTAGCCGCTTAGATTATGCTTAGAGTTATTCAGGGTGGCAATATAAAAAACTATATCAGCATTCCTTTTCGCTCGGTGGATTAGCTAGCGCTGTCTGTCTGTCGGATTAGGCTACAAAGTGTCCTTCGATATGCTTATTTTGGGCTAAACTATTTTAGGCTTGAATATTACAGCAAACAGTACGGTTATAATCCAAAGGCGGCAGAGCGGCGTGATATACAAACAAAAATCCAGTTTACAGGTTAATTATCTGGATCGCAATAAGGGAGTATTGCGTCTTGACGGATGATTCTGTAGATGTTGTGTTGCTAACCAAGAATAGCTATCGCGTCTTAACACAATGCGTAGAATCTATCTATGAGAATGTCCCGGTTGCGCAACTGATTGTTGTGGATGGCGGCTCAATAGACCAAACTATTCCCCTTCTCAACGAATTCAACAAAAAATATCATAACGTAAAAATCCTCTTTGACCAAGGCACCCGGGCAACAGCCAGGCAAAAAGGTATCGATAATGTAACCACTGACTGGTTCCTGTTTGTGGATAGTGATGTGGTGCTGTGTCGTGGATGGTACAAAAAAGCCCAAAAATGCATCCAACCCGACGTCGGTGCAATATGGGGTACAGAAATCTGGTCTACCATCACCAACCCCAAGACTATGCGACTGTTTTTGACCATAACAAGAAAAATTTTTGAGGTTCGTGGAGGAACTCATGACACCTTGATCCGCACTAGTACCGTCAAAGATATTAAAATCCCGCCGGACCTGCATGTATTCGAGGATGCTTACATCAAAGATTGGATCTCCAATAAAGGATACCGTGTCGTCGCATGCTATAGCCCCTTCTGTATTCACTATCGTCCTTCCTCGGTTTGGTCTCTGCGGGGCAGTTTAGGTTTGATTGCGGAAGCCTTCGAGTTCGGCAGTCCCCGCTTAATCAGCCGGTTGATTTTAGCATACGGCTTCTACACTGGATATTCCATCTATCAGTTGCTTGCCCGATAAAAATTAAACAGGCGGCGATCGTTATCTTACGGATTCATAACTTGAGTCATGTAACCTCTTAAATACGTAAAAATCAAAATAATTCCGCCACCAAATTCTATAGCTTTTGAGAACTCCCCACTGTTTCAGCCGGCGGCTTGACTCAAACACAGGCGAAGAAAGCACCTTGATTTTGCCCAGTTTTGAAGCGTGCATAAGCAGTTCTGTAATCTCCATCATACAAAGGGTCTCATTAAATCCTCTAACTTCCTTAAACGTGTCCCGTCTAATGGCGACGATGTCGCCGCGGTTATAAAATCCTATTAGAAATGGTAAAAAAGCGCAGGCTTTGATGTATGCACAGTCCAACACATAAAACACTTTGGCTGAAATAGATAGTTTCGATTGAAATGTGGGCATAACAAACGAGATTGTTGAAACAGCCTTTTTGTTTTTGAAAATACTAAAAACGTCTTTCAAGGTGTTCTTCTGTAGCAATGTGTCTGCATCCATAAAAATCAATATATTTCCTAAAGCAAGAGACGCGCCGTAGTTGCGGGCTTTAGATATGCCCTGCGGCGACATATAATGTACTTTAGGGGTGAATTGGTGAGCGATGGCGGCGGTATCTTCATTACTGCTATCCACCACTATCAGCTCTACTTTGATTCCGTATTTCTGTGCTTCTTGCATAGATACCTGTAGATGACCTAAAGTGTTCGCTATGTATTTCTTCTCGTTTTTTGTTATTATGATAACTGATAAATCGTACATGCCCTTGTTTCCCATGGGTTTTTACGGATTGCCGTTGCTGATGTTCAGTATTGGTGTTTGTAGTATATTTGCTTGTTCACTGAAGACTATTAAACTATAGCAAGTCAAAATGGCATTGGCATGTGTGCCCTTGGTTGTCGCTTGAAAATAAGGTCATTTTCACATAATCTTTCATGATTGAACTTGTTACTACGTGAAAAATGTCAATGTATATTCACTTCGCTATATTTTGCCAGGCGTATAAATTGCCGTTCAGAGCTTAAGAATAGGGTGTTGTAGGTCTGATTCCGATTTCGCTATCTGGATTAACATTGGGGAATGGAAAATAACCTGAATTTACGCCGTTAAGTTATTAGGAACACTTCGTTTCTAAACAGAATCATCTTGAGGTTAAGTTGTATGTCTAAAGCTAAAGTCGGCGTCTCAATGCTCTACTGTCTCGGCGAATCCTTCAACCGCATGGTCAAACGCCTCGGTACCATGGATACAAAGTATATTGAAATCCTCGACGACGGCACACATGACCTAAACAAAACCCGTATCACACAGCTTAAAGAGGCCGCCAAATCCCACAGCTTAACCTACTCAGTTCATGCTCCATTCGCAGACATCAACATCGGTTCACCCATAAAACCCCTGCTTAACGCCTCCCTCAAACGTCTCAAGCAATCCCTTAACAATGCCAGCGCCATAGACGCTAAATTGTGGGTTTTTCACCCTGCACAGCGCACAGGTATCAGCCAATTCTACCCCGATGCCGATTTTAAATATATGTGTAGAAGTATCGAGCAACTCTACGGCCAAGCAGAAGAACTCGGTGTAAACATTGCTTTGGAGAATCTGCCGGGGAAATACTGGTTTTTGATGAGTACCCCCGAAGAGTTCCGCCGAATGTATAAGGAAACCAATCTGCCAGTGGGCATAACTTTAGATTTGGGACACGCTAATTTGGAAGGCCAAATCCAACCTTTTATCAATGAACTCGCAGATAAAATCGTGCATATCCATGCCAGCAACAACGATGGTAGCGATGACCAGCACAATGGCGTAGACGATGGTAACATCGATTATGTGCAGTTTACGACGTCATTGAAGAAAATTGGTTACGACAAAACCATAGTCGTGGAATCCATACCTAACGTATCACATAGCATTGCACGGTTAAAGCATCTACTCGTTTAGAGGCATCTCAAGCGTCAAATAGTCTTCTGCGAGTATGCTATTTGGGAACACTTTTTTTGCCTGCTCCAAAAGTAAGCTAGCGTCAGGATAGCGGGCACTGATATGTGACAGGACAAGGCATTTGGCATGGGCGGCTTTTGCCTGCGCGGCAGCTTGGCTGGGTGTTGAATGCCCGTCAGTTTCTGCTTTCTCTTTTAGGGAATCATCAAACGTGCAGTCATAAATAACTAAATCGGCGCCTTTTGCAAACTCGGCAAAGGTTGCAAATGGTTTGGTGTCGCCTGTGTAGATGATTTTTCTGCCTAAACGCAAAGGTCCCATTACATCGCTGGGTTTAACTATAGTGCCTTTTGAGGTAGTGATTTCTTGGCCGCTCTGCAGTTTAGACCATATCTCGCCAGCAGGAATCCCATGTGATAGCGCCTTATCGGGATAGAATTTTCCGGGACGCGGTTTTTCTATAAACGCAAAGCAGTAGCCTTCAACAGAATGATTTGACTTAACAGCGCTAACTTGATATTCTTCTTGATCGCAAACAATGCCTTCCGAAAGTATTTCATTGATTTCCACGGTGTAGGTTAAACCAAAGTTGAGGGTTTCTTTGGTGCAGATCAAGA
The DNA here is from genome assembly GCA_031254875.1 of Candidatus Bathycorpusculum termitum. Classification (GTDB taxonomy): domain Archaea; phylum Thermoproteota; class Bathyarchaeia; order Bathyarchaeales; family Bathycorpusculaceae; genus Bathycorpusculum; species Bathycorpusculum termitum. Next base: position 7,289 of record JAIRTW010000070.1, on the reverse strand, counting down.
AGTTTTTGAGTCCGGCGGGGCCATAAACCTGTAGGGGCTCTTTGCGGTCCATAAGTGCCATCGTCTGTAGCAGTCCCGGCAAACCCAGAACGTGATCGCCGTGAAGATGGCTGATGAAGATTTTCATTCTACGGTGAAAGCTGACTTTGGTTGCCATCATCTGATGCTGTACGTTTTCGCCGCAGTCAAACATCCACTGATCACGGGGACACTGCACTACAACACAGGGTAAGCTCCGCTTCAATGTAGGTACACTGCCGCTTGTTCCCAAAAATATAACTCGGATACTCATTGGGTTGCCTTCTCGAATACTGCGATTTCCCGCGTCAAGGTCTGATGGATATAGGCAAAGTGCGACTCAACATGCCTAAAGCCCAGCCCGGCGCCTAACGGGGATATGTTTAATGTTTTAGGTGCGGCGATACAAATTCGTTGCCCCACACCCAGTAGAGCATGCGTTGAAACCATTACATCCTCTACCAACTGGACAGTTGTCGATTTCAGTGTGCTTGACGAGCGGCCATAGGGTGGATCAGTTACAACAGCGTCAACTTTAACGAGAGGGATTTTGCGGGAATCCCCCAAAATCAACCCTTCCGCTTCAATGCCAAAGTGTACGAGGTTCTTTTTGGTGCCTAAAATCATCCGTCGCTGGGCATCCACTCCCACCGTACGGCAGCCAATGAAAGCTGCCTCTATTAATGAGGTACCTGTGCCGCAGAAAGGATCCAAAAGAACCGACTCTGTTTTAGCATGTGCCAAATTAACCATGCATCGCGCCATCTTTGACGGCATAGCTGAGGGATGAAAAAACGGTTTTTTGCGGGGTCGCCGCTCCGAGAAGGTTTTTGATGTGATATCAGTGAGTTTTAAGCCCAAAACCAGTTTATTGCTGGTGATTATGCCGATGAAGGTTTTGTCGGGGTTTTTGAGGTTAACTGTGACGCCCGGGGTTTGGCTTAGAATTTGCCTGCCCAGCTTGATTTCGAGTGTCATGGTATTAATTTCGGTGTCAGCATAGTTTTTGATGCGGTTGATGCGAACTACGAAGCTCTCGCCGCTTTTTAGGACAGCGGAGAAATCATTTTTGGCGGCTGCTTTGGTGATGGCTGAATAGTTAGCGTCTGCAATCAGCAGTTCCTGTGCAGAGACCCGCGTGTAGGCTGAGCGTATCTGCACTGCTTTGACACTCTCGACGTCAGATTCTAAACGCAGAACCTGGTCGAGCCCTTCTGGGTTCGAATAGGAATAGCCTTCAGCTTCCAAAACCGCTTTAACTTCCGAAGCCGGTAGTGTCTCGTTCTCGCCGGAGAGCAAAAAGAAAAGTCTTACCACTAAACTGCGCCCTTAAGTACCTGACTAATTAGTGGTGCCAGCGAAACCTTGCTGGCCGCTCCGGGGACACTGTCGGTGCCCACGATTTCTTCCACACCCGCATCAAGGATGCGTTTCTCAGCATCGCCTATGAGTAATCCGTGGACACAACCGCAGAAGACGTGTGCCGCACCTTGTTCACGGAGAATTTTTGCTGCTCCAACGATGGTGCCGCCGGTGCTTATAATGTCGTCGAGGATAATGACTGTTTGACCATTCACATTTAAGCCCTCAGCAGTCTGTATGGTTTGACCGGTGTAGCGGTCACGGGTTTTGTTCAAGTGCCCCACATCGCCGTCCAAGACTGCCTGTGCCTGCTGAGCAATATACATGGCACCCTTGTCGGGGGATAGTGCATATGCCCCTTTGTGTCCTTTTTTGACAAAATAATCTGCAATAAGCGGAATGGCACTGACGGTTTTGGCTGGGAAGGGAAACTGTGCCAGCGAATGCTCCGAGTGGATGTTGACAGTGAGCAACTCATCAATGCCCGCCGATTTAAGCATCCGAGCGATGGTCTCCACGCTTATACCCTCACCCGCAAGAAACATCTTATCCTGCCTTGCATATGCTAAGTAAGGCACAATAGCGGTAACTTTGACTGCACCCGCACGCTTAGCTGAATCAGCCAAAAAAGCCAGCTGGAAGAGTCTGCCGTCCTGCATCGGGGGACAAGTAGTTTGAACGATGGCAACTTCTTCACCTGCTATATCGCCATCGAGACGGACGTAGGATTCACCATCGGGGAAACCTCTAGAAACCACCTGCACATTAGGGATGCCGCTTTGGACTGAAACTGCCTCAGCAAGCGTTTTAGATGCGGGACCAGAGATAATCTTCACTTTTGTTCCTCTACTGTGTAGAAATGCAAGTACAGGTTTTAAGCATTATCCACGAAAAAAAACACACCAAAAAGATACCCGCAAACCAAAGACATAACATACAAACACACACATAATATAATCTATAGGTAACCTCCGAAAACTTATGCTTTACCCTTCAAGCTGGTAAAAGCAAATTTAATCCTTCATAAAACCAAATTTTCTCCCTCTAAGAAAAAAATTAAACCAAAATTTTCAACCAAAACAGACCCCCCTTCCACCAACCCACCTGCTTTTCAACAGTCCGTTGGGTATCCTCGTTTACGAGTGATAATGATCGAATTTATTTCGGTGTGGGTGACGGCAATGTTTATGCACTTGATGCAGATAGCGGCAAAAAAATTTGGAACTACACCTACACCTTGCCTGACGCAAGTGGCGTTTATATTCCTTCGTCGCCAATACTTGAAATGGGTCTCTCTACATAGGTCCAAACACGGGAAACGCGTACGCACTAAACGCAACTGATGGAACCGAAATTTGGATTTCCGTCCTTGGCACAGGCTATCTGTCAACACCCACACACTCTATGGTGGTGTTTTGTATTTTGGATCATCAGATGGCAATATTTTTGCATTGAACGCCACTATCGGTCTTAGACTATGGAATTATACCCTGCCCATGGATACTCAATATATAGACCAGTCTCTTTCGGGTAAACCCCTTTATGAATATCATAATTGGGTTGGTTCTCCAATTGTTTACGAGGCGATTTTGTATGTAGGTGGCGGTGGTAGCATTTATGCCTTAGAGGTTGCTTCGCCGATTGCTCAGCCCCCTTCAGAACCTGACTTATCCGCCTTTCCCATTATTATAGGGATTATAGCGGTAGTTACTACAGTTGTTGTCTGCTGTGGGAATTTACCTGCTAAGAAATAAAAAAGTTAACAAGATCAATCACCGGTCTGCTTTTTTCTACCGTTTTGTCTGCTATTATTAATGCACTATAAACTGACAAAACAAACATTAATCAAATGCCAATTACGAACAATAGTGACTGATAATGAAGGCGGCTCATATACTTCGCGAAATGCAAACGGCTTTCAGAGATGCAAACCGCCTATTCCAACACGGTAGTTATGAAGGTACAGTTGAATGCTACAACAAGGCATTACGTCTCAGTTCATCGTTGCCATCGGATATAGCGTTTGATCGGTGCCGTTTTGATGCCTCTTGCCAAGCGGGGTTATCTGCGGCATTTGGGCGATTAGATAAGCCTTTTGAAAGTTTTGCTGCTGCAAATAAAGCCCTGCTGTTCTACGATGAGTGCGGTGAAAAGTATCCTGCAGATATCGGCCGTTGGCTTATGGCTATGGTTAATCAGGGTACCGCATTGGCGGCCTTTAGCTGTTTCAACGATGCGCAAGTTGCTTTTATGAGGGCAAAAGAAATTTTCATTAGCAAGGGCTTGAATACCCCTCAGAATAAACAGTGGATAGATATGGTTGATGGAAACATTGCCACTCTACGCGCTCACTTGGCAAAGGAACAGTGATAATTATGGATACTTGGCGTTATTTACCCCTTTCAACTTATGATTCTGCGATGAATATGGCCATCGACGAAGCGATCCTCAATATGCGCATCGCCGATAAAGTTCCCAATACCCTGCGCTTCTATCGTTGGCAGCCCTCCTCGGTAAGTGTGGGTAGAAATCAAAATCCCCAAAATGAGGTTTATCTTGACACTGCTCGGCAACTGGGTGTGGATGTGGTTCGGCGTATAAGCGGCGGCGGCACTGTTTACCATGATTTTGAGGGTGAAATCACCTACAGTGTCACCGCAAAAATCTCAGATTTAGGCACCACGGGCATAACCGCCGTTTACACCAAAATCTATGGTGCCCTATCCGACGCATTGCGCCTTCTGGGTGTACCCACTGATTACAGTAGTGGAAACGCTAAAAACTGTCCCAACCTCACAGTCTCTGGCAAAAAAATCAGCGGTAGTAGCCAAGCAATTAGTCGCGGTGTCGTCTTACAACACGGCACCGTTCTGGTAAACGTAGATTTGCCTCGAATGTTTAGGCTTCTCCAGTTCAAAGGTACCAGTTGCACCCAAGTTGCTGACATCGCTAAATGCAAAATCACAAGTATCCAAACCGAGTTGGGACACAAAATCAGTCCCAATACCGTTGCCAACGCCCTGGCTCAAGGGTTCAAAGCAATTTTGAAAATCCAGTTGCAAGAAGATGTACTGACCGTGGAAGAAAAAGACGTCGTTACGATGCTCCGAGAGAAACATCGCTCAAAAGAGTGGGTGCTGGACGGCAAAATCTAAGTCTTCTCTTTATGCCACCTTACGCCCTGTGCGGTGTCTTCAAGTATGATGCCCATAGCTTTGAGCTGGTCTCGGATGATGTCGGCTTCTTTCCAGTTCTTGGCTTTCCGGGCGGCTTCCCGATTTTGCACTAACTCGTCGATGTCGTTTGGGAGGGCTTCTGTGGCTTCGACTTTGCCGATGACACCTAAAACTGTGTCGAGGTGCCTCATCAAACCCAAAGTTTTTGATGCCTCCGTTTTGCCGATCAAGTTGGCATCAAGGAGACTGTTGAATTCGCGGACAAAGTCAAAGAGGGCTGAGAGAGCTATGCCGATGTTGAGGTCATCATTCATGGCATTATTAAAATATTCTTCGAGTTTGTCGGTCAGGGCGGAGGCGTTGTGTGTGTCTGCTATACTTTCCACTTCATGGAGGCGCCGCACAAAGTTCCTCAGCCGCTCCACTGTAGTTTTAGCGGATTCCAAACCCTCAAAAGTGAAGTTAAATTGCTGACGGTAATGGGTGGATATGAGTAGATAGCGGATTGCGATTGGGTCGTAGCCTTTAGCGAGGAGATCTCGGAGGGTGTAAAAGTTGCCAAAACGTTTACTCATTTTTTTGCCCTCGACTTGTAGGTGTTCATTGTGCATCCAGTAATCCACGAATTTTTTACCCGTTGCCGCTTCAGACTGGGCGATTTCGTTTTCGTGATGAGGGAACATGTTGTCGATGCCGCCACAATGGATATCAAAGGTTTCGCCTAAGTATTTCATGCTCATCGCAGAACATTCGATGTGCCAGCCTGGTCTACCTTTGCCCAAATTCGTTTCCCAGTAAACATTGCCGTCCTCTATCGTCCATGCTTTCCAAAGTGCGAAGTCCTGTGCCTCTTCTTTGGCGTATTCGTCTTGACTAACGCGGGCGCCTGCTTTGAGTTCGCCGATTTTTATGTGAGATAGCTTGCCGTAGTCTGGGAATTTGGCGACGGAGAAGTAGATGGAGCCGTCTTCACCTTTGTAGGCGATGCCTTTTGCTATGAGCGTCTTGATTAGGGTGACCATTTCGGGAATGTGGTCGGTGGCTTTGGGGTAGGAGTCGGCGGGTTCGATGTTTAGAGCTTTGATATCTTCAAAGAAGGCTTTGATGTAGCAATCCGTGAATTGTTGTAGGGGAATGCCTTTTGCTTGGCTACCTTTGATGGTTTTGTCGTCGATATCAGTGAGGTTCATGATATGTGTGATTTTATAGCTGTGATATTTGAGCCACCGTTTGAGGAGGTCTTCGAAGAGAAATGCGCGGAAGTTGCCAACGTGTGCGTAATCATAGACTGTGGGGCCGCAGGTGTACAGTTTGACTTCACCAGAGACCAGTGGGGTAAATTCTTGTTTTTTACGTGTTAATGTGTTGAAAATGCAGAGTGGAGATGGTTTAGTTGTCATGCTAAAGTCTTGAATTAAGTACGTGCAGAAATTATTTAAGGGTTCATGGACTGGTGGTCGGTTATCTGCGGATAATTATTCCTGTTGTATGTGTAAAAGATATGGAAATGTAGGTTTTGTTTATGCATATTCTTTGGTGTTCTATGGCTGAATTGAGTTTTTGTTCTTGGCAAAAAGCGTTTGTTGCGGTATTGTATATGCGTTTTCATCTTTATACTTTTTTGTGTCAAAAGTTTAACCGCTAACTTGATTTGTATCAAATAGTTGTTTACATTGACAATTTTTTTATAAATTATGCATATGCTTGGGGGATACGTGCTTTGAACCTTGATGGACTGTGTTGTTTTAGAGTGTTTTGTAAAAAGTTATATAAACTGTGCGGCGGTAGATGACACGGGTGGTGTTAGAGATAAGAGTGGGCCTTTTCGGATTTGGCAGGGCAGGTAAAGCCGTTGCAACAGTACTGTTACAAAGTGAAGAAGCAGACCTTTGTTGGGTCATCAGGAAAACAACAAATCTTCATCATCGTTCCGTTCCCGAGTTTCTTGGAATCACCGATGATAATCAAGGATTAATTTTCACCAGAGATGAATATACGCCTGCAGAACTTTTTGATAAACATCCTGTAGATGTTATAATAGACTTTTCTTCTGACGATGCTATACTATTCTATGGAAAAGAAGCGGCCGAAAGAGGTATCTGCATTGTAACTGCAATATCCTCATACCCTGAAACAACAATTAAATATATAAAAAGTTTATCAGAAAAAACAAGAGTCCTTTGGTCACCTAACATTACAGTAGGTATCAACTTCTTAATGTTGGCCGCTAAAATCCTTAAAACAATTGCACCCTACACAGATATTGAATTAATCGAAGAACATTTCAAAAACAAAAAAGAAATTTCTGGCACAGCTATAAAAATTTCCCAAACATTATGCCTCTCAGACAACGACATTAAATCTGTCAGAGCAGGTGGTATCGTAGGTCGCCATGAAATTATCTTTGGATTTCCACATCAAACTGTCCGATTAATTCACGAATCAATATCACGAGAAGCCTTCGGCAATGGTGCACTATTTGCCGCTAAAAGCCTTAGCGGCCGAAAAAGCGGCTTCTACAGCATGGAAGACCTGATAATTCCATACTTCAACCTCAAATAACACCCAAACTTTTTATGCGTTCTAATGCGTTAGTGACATCGGTAACAACCGCTGTGGTATGTATTCAGTTCATGCGGTTTGTTAGACTTTAGAGTACTCGTTTTTCGTTGAAATTTGGTTTTTCGTTGGTTTTTTGTTCAACAAATATGATGAATATGCACGTTTGTGCAT
>JAIRTW010000063.1 GCA_031254875.1 Candidatus Bathycorpusculum termitum | reverse complement strand
TCGCCACGTTTTTTTGCTTCGATTATTAGTTCTCTTTTTTCGTTTGAAATCGGCCTCATTAAACACACCTTCTTTAATGAGACTATACACATGGATTAATTTAAAGTCAACTTGCTATAACAATATAGCCCGAACCGAAGAGATACGAAAGTTTGGTTATAATGAGGTGGGAACGCCGTCGGTGTTGCAAGCAGCTGGCTTAAAATGGGTCTTGGACCGTTCGATGGTTTCGGATCATATCCGTGATAGTTTTTGGGGGAACATCATGCATGATTACAAGATGCAAATTTATTTCCCCGCACCACGTACGCGTTGGCGCAACCTGAGGCTCCTGTTAACAAGTCCAGTACGCGCCGTTCACATGGCCTATAAAACCCGATATCTCTTAATGCTTGCGGTGTATCCGATGGATAGGTTTGCAATATTTTTTGGGTCTGTTCGAAAAACAAAAATGCAACGACTAAACTAACTATTTTACTCCCAGAAAACTGTTTGCTGTCTTAACTTTATTTCTTAATCGGGCGGCTATAGTTTGTGTGCGGTAGGGTTAGCTCTATTTGATGGTGAAAATGAAAAAATCGGATAGTTCTTAAGAGCGGTGCTCTTTGTTGTCGTTTATTTTTCTTTTATGTTGCCTTCTGCTGGGACCAAAACTGCCGCCGCAACGGTTGTGGTCCACAAGCCGTTTTTATCGCCTGCTGCTGACTGGGTAGTGTTTGCTGTTTTTATGATCAAACCGGTGGTTTTGAAGAGTTGTTTGCGTTCGTCCCATGCCGTTTCGGGGTCAAACTGGATACCCATGGTGGTTGCGAGCATGGTGGCTGCAAGGTCTTCAGCGTAGTCGCCTGCGGTTTCATCAGTTTGCCCAAAACTATGATGCTCTGATAGGTAGCCGTATTGGTTTTTTCCTGAGGGGATAGCGACGCCTACAGATGAGGCAACAAGCCGATGGGGTTCATTGGTTGCGTTGCGGGCGATGACAACAAAAGTGATTTCTCCGGGATAAATCATTTTGAGACCTTTTTCACGTGTAACCAGTTCGCATCCAGGTGGAACAATACTAGATACGCTGACTAGGTTGCACATTTGTATGCCTGCGTCTCGGAGGGCTAATTCAAACGACTGAAGCTGTTCTTTGTGTTTCCCGACTCCTTTTGTAAAAAAGAAATATTTCGGTATCATCTTGTATATCGGAAAATATGGATTGCAGAATGCATTTATTAGGCTTTTGTTCTAAGAACGAATATGTTGATAATGGGGTTTCCTTCTAGTATGCCTATTGGCGGGAACCTGTAGTGCACCGATTAGACGAATTCCTAAACAAACAGCACAGCATGAGACAATCCCATAAAGAAATGTAGGGGAATGAAACCGTGACAAATTGTCACGGTTTAAAAATGAGCGCCTCAGATGGCATTCCTCGTATTGGAAATAATTTTTGTATGACTGCTCTGCTGTAGCTTTTCTCTATGTAGGAAAACCCTTTATCACTGTTTTTTGTTCTAAGAATAATTACCACCAAAAAATGGCGTCCTGAGACAGCAATGACCTCACTGTGTAGTGTATTTAGAGATGAATCCAAACTTGATATAAACTATATTCCAGCAGAGCTGCCGCACCGTGAGCGTGAACAGCGGCTTTTGGAGGAATTTTTTAGCTTTATTTTGCAGTGTCCGGGGCGGATGACCCAACGCGTCATCTTAGTTGGTGATGTGGGCACTGGCAAAACCGCTCTTGCTCAGAGTTTTGGTGCAGATCTTACAAGCCAAACCAAAAGAAAAAACCTCAAATTCCACTACATTCACATCAACTGCCGCGAATTCCGGGGTAGTCTCCAGCCGATTTTGCACAAAATCGTCACCGCTTTTCGTTCCAACTATCCCGCCCGGGGATATGCGGCTGATGAAATCCTCTCCACCTTAATGCAGGTGCTCGATGAAGAAGAAACCACTCTAATAGTGACCCTAGATGAATTTGACAGCCTTATCGAAAAAGAAGGTTCCGACGCCGTCTACAAACTCACCCGAATACATGAAACCCGACAAGGCAAACCCCAACGGCTCTCCTTTATCTTCATCATGCGCGACCTAAAAGCCACCGAACAACTCGACGACAGCACAAAAAGCACCCTGCAGCGAAACATCATCCGTCTAGAACGTTATGGTAAACCCCAGCTTATCGACATCTTAAATGCCCGTGTCGCTTTGGCGTTTAGGTTAGGCGCTGTGGAGGAGGATGTGGTAGATTTAGTTGCTGAGCTGGCATATTTAGAAACCGGCAACGCACGATTTGGCATTGAGCTTTTGTGGCGTGCCGGAAAATATGCTGATGCCTCAGAGTTTAGCCATGTTAGAGCCGAATGTATCCGCAGTGCGGTCTCTGCCATCCTTCCCACACTGCGCCGAAGCGACTTAGCTTCCTTGGGGTTCCATGAAAAACTCTTCCTGCTAGCCATCGCACGTTACTTTAAAGAAAACCAAGAAGCATACGTTCAAATTGGCGAAGCCGAAAAAGCATACAAGGTCATCTGCGAAGAATATGATGAATCCCCCAAGAGCCACACACAAATTTGGACTTATGTGCAATACCTCTCAAAACTAGGCATCTTAAAAGCCGAAGTTGTAGCCGCTGAAACCCGCGGTAGAACAAACCGGCTTTCTCTACCTTCGATTCCTGCCTTTGAACTGGAACAGGAAATGCAGTTCAGCCTCCAAAAGGAAAAAGGTGAACCCTAAATGGAACTCGAAGTGGTTCTCTCCTCTAAACCCCGCCTAAAAATCCTAAAACTCATCTATACCCTAGGGCAGTTAAACGTTTCAGATGTAGGGCGAAGAATCAACATGAACTATACCGCCACCAGTGGTCATATCAAAGTTTTAGAGTCTGAGGGTCTATTGGAGCTTCGGACCTATGGGCGTGTGCGCATGTATCGATTTAGCAGTTCAGCAAAAGCTCAAGCCGTTGCAGGCTTGATTGAGGCATGGGAAAAACAATCCCCATAATTATAGAACCCTACTTCTTCCCAATTTTAGGCTCATATCGCCTAACGCCGTTTAGTTAGGTGCACTAAATAGTTTATTTATATGTATATAGAATATTTGTGTAACTCTTAAGAATGATAATATACCTTTATAGTTTTGATCAAAGAAGATGCAAAGTCGACAAGAAAAAATATGCGCAGCGAATCCGTGTCAGCAATCACACCTCTAGTTTATTCCCTTGCCCTGCTGGCGTTCGATTCGCTGGGCAACCAGTTTTAACGTGCCCGTTTAATTCGACCCGCAGATACAAATATTTTCTATAGTGTCTCAATGTTCCTGCACAAATACCCCTCTCTATAAACAACCATCGGTTGTGGAATATAGGTCGGCTCTCAGAGTAACAAAACGATTTTTTGCCCTGTATATAGCTGAAAAGTACAGTAACCTTCAAAAGAAACTCTTGAAACCTCCATTCTTCAATGATACCTGTTCTAAACGTTAATTGGCAAAGTCCACCTGCAGACTATTCACTCAACGAACGCGACGTAAACGTGCTTTCACTGATTGAAACTGAAAACTTGACCCTCTTCACCTTTGATGGACTCAAACGCCGAACAGGCCTGCATCCCGAAACCCTCTCACGTATTCTAGGACGGCTTGAAGCCGAAGGCATCATCAAAAAAGAGCCTGACGGCTACCGCGTGACCCCCAAAATTACCTCGCTCAAACTCAGCCAGCCACCCACCGAAGCGCCGACTGCCCCGCTTATACAGACTTTTTTGCCCTCTGATCTTCTGACTCAGCAGCTTATCCTCCAGCTCAGGGGCAAATGGTTTGGTATGCTCCGCTGGCTGGGCATATCTGAAACTTGTCGGGGCATAACATTGAAATGGATTACCGAGGACGGTGGAATCCAAATAGCTGCCAGCATAGAGGGCACCGCCCTAAACATCGAGGCTAAATTCTTAACCAACAGCAACCTTGATTTGGCCCTCAAAGCTTCCTACCAGCTGATGACGCTTATCGGCAAATTCGCCACCCGCTCCCGCTCAACCCATCCAGTTACAACCCAAACAGCCGGTTATCTTAGTCCCGCATTATTTAGTAGCTAACTGCCTCTTGTGACTAGGTTTGGCTGTTTCTTAGTCAACAAATACTGTTTTGTCCATTCCTCTTTAGTGAAAGAAAATGGCACAACTAGTTAATCCCCTTGAAGTCCTCAAATCCGTCTCAGACGCCGCCAGTGCGCTCATCAAAAAAACCTCTGCATCCGTCGTTGCCGTCAAAGCACAGATGTCTCGGGGCACAGGTGTTATCCTCACCAAAGACGGCTACATAGTCACCTGTAACCATGTGCTCCAGGGCTGTAGTGCTGTCAAAATCGGTCAGGGCGAAAAAACCGTCAACGCAAAAATCGTGGGCACCGACCCCCACAACGACATAGCCTTGCTCAAGGCTGAGAAAGGGGAATATACACCTATATCGCTAGGCGATAGTGAAAAACTAAACGTAGGCCAATATGTTTTGGCATTGGCTAATCCGTTTAACAAACATCAGCCCACTGCAACATCTGGTATGGTGACTGGTGTGAACAGCACCATCCGCGGCTGGCGCGGCATGTCTGCAATGGACAATGTCATTGCAACCGATGCACAGCTTAACCCTGGTTTTAGCGGGGGTCCCCTTGTTGATGCTGAAGGGCAACTCATTGGCATAAACACTGCATACATCTGGCAAAGAGGCATTGCCATTCCTGTAAGCAAGGTTAAACTCATCACTGATCGCCTCATGACCGGCAGAACTGCACAACGTGGCTATATAGGTGTCATTGCTAACACTGTTACAATCCCCCAAGATATCGCAGAGCAAGCGGGTCTTGAACAAGAAACGGGCGTCATGATCTTTAGCGTTGAAGTCGGTTCTCCTGCCCGTAAAGCGGGGTTATCTATGGGTGATGTTCTTGTCAAGTTCAATGGCAAACCCGTCACCGACTTCTACGATCTGCCGAGGCTACTCACAGAAGACGTGATAGGCAAAGAAACCAAAGCCACCTTAATCCGCAGAGAAACCCTCCTCGAAGCAACCATAATCCCAACAGCATATGGCGATGAACAAGCTTGATAGAGAAAATGCCGCTGGACATTGAACCGCCTTCTCCAATTCCTTTTCCGCCTCTGCGCAAACGTCCTTTTATTTCGCCCCAGTTCAGCACTACTGCCCCTTATTATGCTGATTTGTTGCGTAGTCTCTTTGTAGACTAAGCTGGAACTAAAACAGCATCTTTTTTTATCTTATCTTTTTTTCTCTGGGATACTGGTGTGTTTTCTTTGTTATTTGCTTTGATAGTGTTAGGTGAGTGTTTTTTAGGTTAGGCGGTTTTTACTGCCTCAACTGTACGTTTAAGCAACAGCATGGCTGTCTCTTGATTGGGCCAGCTTCCCATACCGCAATCCGGGCCGGTAAATGTCATGCGCTCTCCATATTTCGCCTTAGCGAACCTATATCGGTTCTGTATAGTTTCAAGGGGCTCAACTAGTTGCTCTGCTGTTGGCTGAGTTATACCTTTTTCATAAAGTTCTGCCCATATAGTGTCGATGTCTGTTCGGGTGATGCCCACACGAATTTGTTTGTCTGCCTTATCCAATACGTTTTTTGAAACCTCGTTAATGTGGTTGGGGGAACCGCCATATTCAAAGGATAACACGTCCAGTCCCTTCACAGCTAAGAGATCATGAATGCCTGAAGCAAAATGTAGGTGAATCTGTTTTGTCGGTCCCGAAAAATCGTAGGCTCTCTCCAAAGTTTCCCTGACCAATTCTGCTGAACCGGTAAATGGCGAATGCCCAAGACCGGGTTCATCGATGGAGACAACTGTGGTTTCGATGTATTTGCTGTTTAGGATGCTGTTTTTGGCAAAGCGATTTATGGTTTGGGCAAACCCCTCCAATACATCAGGGTAAGCTGTTGCACCAACTTCAGCAAGATACTGCGCAATGGGGCCAAACATAGAGACCCGTAGCCGGATTTTTTTGCCGAATTCTTCACTTAAACGCTTAGCCTCTTGGTTTAGTACATAAACCTCTGGCAGAACCGCTCTTTCGTTGGAAACAACAAAAGAACCCTCTGCCATGGCTTCATGGATGGCATCGCCAACCTGTCGCATGCCGCTATAAATCTGTGGATAATTCGTCACATCCAAACCTGCCGCCAGTTTCTTCTTAAACGATTCAATAACCACCGAACAGAAGGTTCTCTCTACAAAACCATCATCGCTTGGTTTTTGTCCCCTAATTATAGCTTCTCTGGCAAGTTCATAGGCTTTGGCGTAATCATCTCGTTTAACTCCCTCCGGCAAAGGAAAGCTACCTATGTCATCGATTAATGTGTCCATAAAGTATTATTCACTGGAGGAATTCTATTAAAACTATTCCACCAAATCATGAAAGGAAGTTCTATGTCTGAGGACTGTATATTCTGTAAAATCATCCAAAAAAAGTCACCGGCAAGTTTCATCTATGAAGACAAAAATGTTGCGGCTTTCCTAAGCAATCGGCCCGTCAACGAAGGACACACACTGGTGATTCCCAAAAAACATTACGAAAATATCTATGACCTACCTGAAGATGAGCTTGCTTACCTATCTAAAATCGTTAAACATATTGCACATGCAGTTAGAAATGCTATGGTAGCCGAAGGCATTCGAATAGTGCAAAATAACGGCTCCGCAGCTGGACAGGTAGTTTTCCATTTCCATATGCATGTTATTCCTCTAAAGCCCCATGAGGGTTTTGCGCACGGCAAAGCCTACCGAGACCAAACTCAGGGACGGATGCCTGAAGCATTAGAGCTGGATGCAGAGAAAATAAGACAGAACCTCCAAACCGATAACATCTAATAAAAGCCGTTTTTGTCTTGCACAGTTGACTTCGCTGTCTAAGAGTATGGTTTGACAAGGTATGCGAAATTTATTTTTCCAAAATGCTTAATTCCCTTTAACAAGCCCTCATATAGACAGTGAGATATAGCGATGCCTTAGCTATCCTCGAAAACCCTCCATACTCAAGGCAACTTAACTAAGAAAACAGGTGAAATAGAATGATAACAGCTTCATCATTGCTTTTTCCAGTAATCATACTTGTTATTGCATTAGCCATCGGTGCGGGCTTTAGCTTTGTTCCAATTAAATCTAAAAAGCACAAACCTCTCCCGTTGCTTGCTTTCGCTACAACCATCGGTGCAGCAGGATTAATTGTTATCTTTCTGTTCACAGGCACCCTGAGCAGTTCCCTAAATTCCCTTGGCTGGTTCCAAAATTTTATTAACCTCTTTGAAAATGTAGACATATCCATCATAAAATACAACGCGACGATAATCGCTGCGCTTCTCATAATAGCCGCAGGCGAAATCGGCTTAGGTTTAGGTTTCGGCGTTGCCTCTGTGGCGACCAATAGGCTTCTGAAAAGTAAATTGGCCTCACCAAAAGAACTCGACATTAAAACAACCCCTGAAATTTCAGCCTCTACACCCATATCAGCAACTAATTTAGCAAACATTATCATCACAAAAAACCGTGAGGAAACTGAAGACCAAAACCTGCGGCGGGATGAGCAAAGTGTGATGGAGCTTTTTCTCTATGGCAAAGTCAGTAGAATAATTCCTAAAATCGCCCCCAACACGCCTGAGGGCTACCTCTACGACGGTATCCCCCAGCTGGACTGGGATACTAAACATTCCCGTCAGGTGCTAGATGCACTTGTCCGCAAAGGGTACCTCCACGCTGAATTAATCGACAAAGTTATCGTTTGCCAAACCTGTGGCTCAGGTAACGTCAGAGTTATAAAAACCTGTCCTGACTGTGGTTCTCTTTGGTTGCAAAAAGAAGCCTTGCTTGAGCATTTTTCCTGTGGTGCCATGGAACAGGAAAACACCTTTAAAACCCAAAGTGGTGACTTGGTTTGCCCTAAATGTAAAACTAAACTAGAACAAGGTGTTGATTGTCGTGTTTTGCCTCCTGGTTACATATGCCTAAGCTGTAGTACCCTAAACCGGGAACCGCGTTTTATCATCAAATGTAACGATTGTACCTCAGTTGCAGATATAGATGATGAACCCGAAATTTTGCTCTACCAATATAGCGCTAACGCGCAGATGCCTCTGCATGAATGTCAACGCATAAAACCCCTCGGCACCTGTGTTCAATTCTTTAAGAGTTTGGGTTATACCATTGTTGCGCCGGCGTTTATCAGCGGTAGATCTGGTATACAACATCTCTTTGATATACTCATCTTGGATAAAGTCCGCTGGGCAGAACCCCCAAACGTAGATGACAAGCCGCTGTCTAAAAGCAACAATGGCAACACCTTGGTTGAAGTGTTAATCTCCACTCAACCCATTGAAGTTGAGGAGCTAACTCGAATCTTTGGTAAAACAATCGACATAGATTGTGCTTTTATCCTCTTTGCCATTCCCCGCTTAACACCAAATGCGCGCAGCTACGCCCAGACGCATGGAATAAAAGTTATCGAAGGCCAAAACATCGAAGAAGCGCTGTCAAACTCTAAAATAACCGTTAGTAACACGGAGTAGCGTCAAAATGGTCTCTTTAACTGCCAAGTTAACCTGCTGTAGATATCTTAATGGATGTCAAGATATTTGGGTTTAGGTTTGTTCGTTTCTGAACAAGGGGTGTTAGGTTTGTTGATAATAACTCTATTTGTAGCACGCTTTGTTTTTGCACTGGATTTTTTTTGTCAAATGCTTTGTTTCTTAGTAGTCGTAAGGTTTTTATGTGCGCTTTAAATCTCATAGGTGCACTCAACATATATTAAACGGTAAAACAATGGATTGATGGGCCAAGATGGTAAGAAAAGCACGAATACGCCTCACAAGCACTGATTACGTGAAACTTGAAGAGGTTTGCGGAGAACTACGAAGCATTGCTCAAAAGACAGGCGTAAAAATGAACGGTCCAGTACCGTTGCCAACAAAACGCCTCCGTGTACCAGTCCTCAAAGGACCTTCCGGCGAAGGTACTGCAACATGGGATAGATGGGAAATGCGAATTCATAAACGACTTATCGATATCGATTCTGAAGAACGCGTTATGCGCCGCATCATGCGTATTCGCGTGCCCGAAGAAGTACACGTAACAATCGAACTTATCTAACCATCCTTAACTTTTAATCCTGTTCCTCTGTTTAGCGTACGCTTAAATTCTGCCCCTACACCTCAACCTTCTACGAGGTGAAAACTTGAAGGAATGGCGATGCATAATTGTGGGGCACCATGACAATGTTGGCAAAACTATCACAGATTGGGAAACACAAGGCTGGCGGTTACATACCTACAACACTGCTGGAATGGGCGGCGCATGGAACTACACCGTAAACCATTATCTACTGTTTGTCAGAGGCGAATAGAGCCTCAATTAGCCAAATAACATCCACCCAGTGATCACTATTAAAACCACCGCTGGGATAAACGCTAACACCCACACTTTCTTGTTTAACATAAAAATTTTGTAGCCATCCAAAACTCCGATGGGAATCAAGTTAAAGACTGCCATAAGCGAATTAATGTAGGCTGAGAAAAACAATGCTCCAGCGTAAGCATTAGGCGGTAACAAAAACACTAAACCCAACAAAACCGTAGCAAAAATCATGTTAGTTATAACTCCCCCTATAGCAATTTTTATCATATCCCTAGCTGAGGGCGGGTTACCTCCAATCATCATAGCACCTGGCGCAATCATCTTAAACGGCAAAAACACCGTGATAAACGTTAAAACAGCCCCCCAAGTGGTTAATCTAAACTCAGCCCACATGCCTGCTTTCTGTGCCAGAACCTTGTGGGCAATTTCATGCATCAAAAAAGAAGCCGTCATAACACACGCAAAAACAACCATCGCACCCAATGACCACTGAGGATTGAAACCCGAAAAATTCCCATAAACTCCAATCGATAAGCCGATACCAATGACAAGTGCCACTGCGCCGCCTAAGTGTTTGGCTTCTTTTTGGCTCCATCGGATGCGGTGTTGTCGTTTATAGGGCGCTTGGCCGTATACGTAGCTGTAATTGTAGGAGCTGTCGCTTTGCTGTGTCATAACACGTTGCTGTGTTTGGGCACGGGCGTTGCTGATTCCTATGCAGTTGTGGTTTTCTGGCAGTCTGTGTTGACTGCAAAATTGCCCGCCGCAGAAAGGACAGCGAAACGGCATCATGGTTTCCGTACCGCACTTTTGGCATTGCATGATTATTTGACGCCTTCCATTGATAATGCCGGGGTTTCTTATATTTTTACGCCACAATATAGTATAGATATACCTGCAAACTGGCAAATCGCCAAACCCGTGAGTACCAAAAGTAAGCCGCATATTTCGGCGGGATCTTTCTGTATGAGAATTTTTTGATAGATGGTCTTGAAGATAAAACCGTAATATTTCCCAAGGAATGCTTAATAGCTTACCAATCAAAAACAAACGGGGCTGATCTGCCGCTTGAAGCCATTTAGCTTTGTTCACGTATCCGATATGCACTTGGGCTATTCCCAGTATGGTTTAGAAGTCCGAAGACAGGATTTTGACAATGCTTTTAGCGAAGTCGTAGATAAAACCCTTGAGCTTAAACCTGATTTTGTGATTATCGCCGGGGATCTCTTCCATCAAGCCCGTCCTAGTAATCACACTCTGGAGAACACTGTGCGTAGTTTTAAGCGCCTAAAAGACGCGGGCATACCCGTCTTAACTGTGGATGGCAGCCACGACTCCGCCCCAAACACCATAACCAGCACCATCCTCTACCCTCTTGACAGCGCCGGTCTTATCTTTCACCTGCCCAGACATCGCGGCTCATGCTGGAGCAAACCCGGATGTTGTTATGTGTATGGTATACCCAGCTACCACAATCGCCACAAAACCCTCGAAGCCCTTCCCCGCTTCATAGAAGAAAATCCTCCCACCCCCCATCGTGATATCGCCAACATCTTTGTGCTTCACGGTGCCATAAACTTACCCGATGTTAAGCCCTCCTATATCGAAGCAGATATTCCCTCTGAACTGTTACCGGACGGGTTTTGCTACTATGCGGCCGGACACATCCATAACCGTTACATGGGCCAATTCAAAAGCGGCATTTTAGTGTATAGCGGATGTACTGAATCTGCCGGATATGATGAAGCAAAAATTACCAAAGGCTTCTACTATGTACAAGTCGACGAGACGGGGCAAATTACCCCTGAACTAATCGAACTATCCTCACCCCGTCGCTTTATCATCCTAGACAACTATGACTACACCGGTATACCCTCAGCTAAGATCACTGAACATGTCGTGCAGATGGTCAAAGAAGTCGATGAAGCCGACGCTATAATAATACCTGTTATAAGAGGCACTCTGCCTGCCGAGGATAGTCGTACTGAATTGGACGTGCCCCGAATCCGTTATGCCGCTCCAAAGGCTCTTCTTGTACACCCTATTGTGCAGCTTAAAGAAACCGCAGTCTCT
Source organism: Candidatus Bathycorpusculum termitum (assembly GCA_031254875.1). Lineage (GTDB taxonomy): Archaea > Thermoproteota > Bathyarchaeia > Bathyarchaeales > Bathycorpusculaceae > Bathycorpusculum > Bathycorpusculum termitum. The sequence goes on along the minus strand of JAIRTW010000063.1, from coordinate 32,207 downwards.
GATGAGGTGGTGCGTTCTATTTTTGAGGATGAATTTCGAGACCTAAAAACCAAAGCTTTTGACTATTTTGTACAGATTTTTTCTGATCGATATGGCAAAGAAGACGCTGACCGTATTGCACATGGCACCTTGGGTTTGATTGCTCCGTTGGCACACAAACAAGATGCAAAAGTCAAACAAGCCCTCGAGGAGCTCGCCAAATGAAAATCGACGTCGTCCAGCTGGAAAATATCCGTAGCCACACCAAATCCACTGTGCCCTTTATCCGTGGTTTTAACTGCGTTATTGGCGGCGTAGGTTGTGGTAAATCCAGTGTGCTCTATGCCATTGATTTTGCCTTATTTGGCGACACGATTGGCCGCAAAAGCTTTGAATATCTAATGCGTGAGGGCTCTGAATCCTGTAGAGTAACCCTGCAGTTTAGTCAAAACGGCCATATCTACAAGCTTATCCGCGGCTTAAAACGCAAAGGTAAAGCCATACATCAAGATATCGAACAGCTAAAACTCTATGAAGACGAACAGCTCATTGCATCCATGAAAATCGATGCCGTCGCAGAGCAAATTAAAGCTCTCACAGGCTTAGACTGTGACCTCTACCGCGAAATCGCTTGGTTTCGCCAAGAACACCTAAAAGACCTCTTGGATGCTAAACCCCGTGACAGACAGACACGACTCGATGAACTTTTTGGCTTATCCGCTTATGAGGCTGCATGGAATAGCATAGCCCAGTACCAGCGCGACTATGACATCGAAAAAGGCATATACGAAAAAGACTCCGATATATGCAACTTGGAAAAACTCAACGCCGAATACAACCGTGCCAGCGAAGAATTCACCTTGCTTGATATGGCTTTGGCGGATTCCACACAGGACCTCACCCTCGCTAAGCGTGCACTCGACGAAACTGACTCACGCCTCAAACAATCCGAAGAAAAAAAACTTGCCGTAGAAGAACTCAAACGCAAAGAAACCCGCTTAAACGCCAACATCGCCAACATGACTAAAACCTCAACCTCACTGATAGAACGAATTGAAGGCAAAAAAACAATCCTTGATAATCTGATCCAGCGCCAGAATTCTCTTAACAGCCAAATGAAGCTCTGCCTAAACCGATTAGCGCAGACCGGGCTACCCAGTAACCAATCTCTTGAGCAACTAAACCTCTATCTCTCTGGATTTGACGATAAAATCTCCCAGCTACGAGCCGCACAGGAAGCCGCCTCACAAAATCTCATGCAGGACCAAAAAAAAGCCGCCACACTAATCGAAGCATCAGAAGACAGTAAATGCCCCGTCTGCAGCCAACCCCTAATAGGTACCTACAAAACCGATTTACTCCAAAACCTAAAACAAGAAAACGCTGAGCGCGAAAAAACCATTAGCCGTCTGCGCATCGAAGTGGCCTCTCTACAAAAGACCAAAGCCGAAGCATCCCAAGCCTACAGCGACCTGCAGACTTGTCTGACAAGAAGTGATGATTTGAAGGCTCGAATCGTTGAGGAGGAAGGTAACTTGAAAAACCTAACTGCTGAACTTGAAACCCAGCAACACCTCGAAACCACACAGCACACCGAACTCGAAGCATGCATACATGAAATCGCCAAATTCGATTTATCTGAATTGCAGGTTGCTAAAGACAAAAAAGAACACGCCCTAAAACAGTGCTACATCGTCGAATCCGATTTGCGCACTAAAAAGAACCGTAAAATAGACCTAGACAGCCGCCTTACCGATCTCAAAGAACGCATCGATCTGGCCCAGGAGAAGCTTGAGCGGATGGAGAAACTTTATCGCATCATCGAGCTCCTAAGTGCCATTCGTGATGCCTACCGTAGTATCCAGCCTAAACTTCGAAGTGAATTCGTAAAGGTTCTGCGCAACTTTGTTCAGCAAGTGCTTGATAGTTTAGTGGGCGGTGAAACCCCTATGCTCAATGTGGTTATTGATGAAACCTACACACCCTACGTGAAAAGTGAGGCCGGGGTGGATCGAGAAGTCAGTAATCTTTCCGGCGGCGAACGCACACTGTTAGCCTTTGCCTACCGTATGGGCCTGGGCCAGTTGATTATGCAGTCCCGCACCGGCCACGGCTTAAGCATGCTTGTGCTAGATGAGCCCACCGAGAATTTGGGTAGCGAAGACGGCAGTATCGAGCGGCTAGCTGAGGCCATCGGCAGATTCAAAGCGGTTGAACAGATAATCGCAGTTACCCACAATGAAGCATTTGCGACGGCAGCAGATCATGTGATTGTTCTGGAAAAAGAAGCCGGCATAAGCAAACTATCCATCGAGCGCTAAACTCGTATAGATGCTCAATTTTTAGGTTTACAGTGTTGCTGATACTTATGTGAAGAACTTTTTATCTTGCATTTTTTCTTGCATTTTTTCTTGCATTTTTTCTTGCTTTCCCCTCAAGTGGGCCAGCGTTTGGAAAAGCTTATATTACTTTTTGAGCAAAGAGAAAGCCAGAAAATGGTGTATTCAGTTGAATAAAAAAACTATCTACCTCATTGTTGCGGTTTTAGTGATAATTCTTGTTGCAGCCGCTGCCGCAGTTCTTTTGATGGGCAATAATGACGACTCAGATTCAAATACAACACCACCCTCTGTTGTTAATGCGACTTCTTTGAAATTCACTGCTACCGATAATACAAATGACCTAATCTATAACGTTGCAGTCCGAAACATCAATGAAGCTAACGAAGAAATCAGAATAGACATGACCGTCGAGGGTGATGTCTTTAACTACGTTATAAAACTGGATGGAGAAACCTCTTACATGAGTATGGATGACGGTGCTACTTGGATGAAAAGCGATTTCAAAGTGGACTCAATGTACATTGAGATAGTGCACGGTTTTATCGATCACTTAGAGGCCTGGAACGGAACTGACGCGACCTATAGCTACACTGAAGGCGGTATTAACTTCGTTATCTCCAACATCAGCGTAAATCCAACACTCAGCGACTCGCTCTTTGCAACTAGTTAAATAAATCCCTTGTTGGCTTCAACCAACTTTTCCTTTTTTTGTTTCATTCTACGTAGAAAAAATGTGATGGTTCGTTTGGTCTATTGTGGAGTTTAGGTGTTATGTTAATTGTGCGTCTTTGACTTCGTAGATTATGTTGCCGCCGGATTTCATGTTGATCTGGTCGATTTCTTGTATCATGCGGTTGACCATTCTGCCTACTACTAGTACAAAGACGTTTAGGCCTCTGGATGCGGCGATGGCTGCGGAGCGGCTGATTCCAAATTCGATGTCTGCTTTGTGTCCTAGTTTGTTGAGGACTGCTCTGCCGACTGCTCCCATAACGCCTATCCGGTCGGGTTTGAATTCGTCATAGTATATTTGTACTTTTGTTATGTCTGTTGCATTGGAGCCGCCTCGGCGTATGCTGGGTAGTTTTACGATGAGGATTTTTCCTTGTTTAACGTATAGTTTGCCGTGGAGGTTTTTTAGGCCCAAATCTTCGCCTGTTTGTGCGTTGGTGAGTGCTATGCCTCTGGCTTGGGTTTGGGGGTTTTCGATGGGTGAGGTGTACATAACGCCTTCTTTCATGATTAAGCCCACTTCCTCTCCGGTTTTGACGGGTTGGGTGGCTATGGCTGGCCAGGCGTGTTCGATTTTTAGGTCCTGTTTAACTTCTCTGACATAATTTTCCAAGTTTCGTAGGTCTTCTCGTAGTTTAGTTACTCCTTTGGGGGTTAGGCGGTAGTCGGCGCGTTCGCTGCCTGATTCGAGGAGGCTTTCTTTGTTTAGTTTTTTGAAGTATTTACTGATGGCTTGGATGGTTATGCCGAGTTTGTCGCTTATGTCTTTTTGTTTGATGTGGGGTTGGTGGCGCATGATTTCGAGGAGGATTTGGAATTTGGTGAATTCTCCTTTGTCTTTTAAGAGCAGGGTTTGTTGCTTAGTCATATGTTCAACCTTTGGTTAACTTTAGTTAAATGAATGTTTATAAGTTTGCTGGCTGGATTATCCAGCAAAGGAGAAAATACGCTTGCATATAATGGAGGGGTTCTTACCATCTCCATGGTGGGAAATCTGGTGGGCAATCACAATACCAATCGTAGCCCTCGGCATCTACCAACTAACAAAAATAGTAAAAAAACGCCCCGAAGCAAAACCCCTACTAGCTCTAATGGGCGCCTTCATCTTTGTTGTTAGTGCACTAAAACTACCCTCATTTTTCGGAAGTAGCAGCCACCCCACAGGCTCAGGCTTAGTTGCAGTAATCTTTGGACCCGCTATAGCAGCCGTTCTTTCCATGATTGCCCTGATTTTCCAAGCAACACTACTGGCACATGGTGGTCTAACAACTTTAGGTGCCAACGTCTTCTCCATGGGTGTAGTGGGACCAGCAATTGCTTACCTCACATGGCTAATCTGCAAAAAAGCCAAAGTACCCATACAAGCAGGGATATTCTTAGCAGTAGCATTAAGCGATCTCTCCACTTATGTAACCACATCTTTTCAACTTGCATTGGCTTTCCCTGCAACAGGATTCACACAAGCATTCCTCCAATTTGCAGGCATTTTCGCAGTAACGCAAATTCCCCTGGCAATAGCTGAAGGCATCTTGGCGGTTTTCCTCTTTGATTTCCTAATAAAATATAAAAGCCAAATTCTAAGGTCTCTAAATGTCCTCCGTTCCCCACTAGCCGGTATCACAGAAAAAGAGTTTCACCTCAAAAAGAAACATTACGCAATCTTAATCGCTGTACTGCTAACTCTTTTCATAACCCCCCTGGTGTTTATTTCCACAAATATGACCGGTACCGATGATGCCGCCGCAGATATAATCGGCCAGACCGGCTATCAACCATGGTTTAATCCTGTCTTAGAATTACCTGAGGAATTTGAAACCCCCCTGTTTGTCCTGCAAGCCCTCATAGGGGCCTCAATAATAATCTATGTAGCCATACGAGCACACCGCAACCAAGCAAAACAGCCCTCTTTACAACATAAACATGCTAGACATCGACACCGCCATAGCCACGATGAAGGCCACAGTAACATTTCAGGACACATCGACAGCTATGCCTACACCAATGGATTAGCACAAACAAGCCCAACAACCAAAATCTTCTTCGCTCTATCAATGCTATTACTAAGTGTCCTCTCATTTTCACCAATTGTCCCCCTAACTGTCTTCATAATAACAGTAGTGCTAATCCTTGCAGTAGCACAAATACCTGCCAGATTCTACCTCGATCTCTTAACTTACCCCCTATTGTTTGCAACGCTGAGCTGTATCTTTCTGGCCTTGTTATTTGGATACGGTACCGCTCTTGTCGAAATTCCCTTTCCATGGTTTACCTGGGTAATCTACAATAACGGCATAACAATAGCCCTAACAACCTTCTTTAGAGTACTTGGCGCAGTCTCGGCCATGTTCTTCTTAGTGCTTACCACATCTATGACCGACCTATTTGTAAGCCTAAGAAAAATCCACATCCCCAAAATACTCATCGAACTCAGCCTGCTAATTTACCGCTACATCTTTGTCTTCATGGAGACCGTCTCAAAAATGAACACCGCTCAGAAACTACGCCTCGGACAACGCGGCTGGCTAAGCCGCATCCGATCAACCGCCCTGCTTACAGCCAACCTCTTTATAAGAACCCTAGAACAAGGCGAACGTACCTTTGTTGCCATGAACGCCCGGGGCTACGATGGAAACATCCGCGTGCTAGAAGACCAACCTAAACCAAGTAAAATAACACTTGCAGGCATCTTGATCATAGATATACTGCTTGCACTAATTGCCCTAAATATCCTTCACATATGGAGCCTTTGAATAATATGTTGTTTAAAATAGAAAATCTTACACATGAATACTCGGATGGAACTATTGCATTAGACGAGGTCACAATCGCCTTTGATAGAGCAGAACGGATCGCTTTATTAGGTTCCAATGGCTCAGGCAAAACCACTCTGCTCAACCACTTAAACGGTATCCTAAAACCTACCCATGGTACTATCCTCTTTGACGACATTCCCCTCAAATATGACTCCAAATCCCTGCTTGAACTACGCAAACGCGTAGGCTTTGTTTTCCAAGACCCTAACGATCAACTTTTTGCTCCCACAGTAAAACAGGACGTGGCTTTTGGGCCTCTAAATCTTGGTTACACTCCTGAACATGTTAAAAAACTAGTAGATGAAGCCCTCACCACTGTTGGCATGATTGAATATGCGGATAAACCCCCTCATTTTCTTAGCGGGGGTCAAAAGAAGCGGGTTGCACTTGCCGGTGTTCTTGCTATGCAACCCGAAGTCATCATTATGGATGAACCCACCTCAAGCCTTGACCCCATTGCAACTAGCGATATTTTGCATCTGTTGCTTCAGCTCAACAAAGAAAACGGCATTACATTGGTGCTAGCTACTCATGATGTCGATATTGTTCCTTTGTTCGCAAACAAACTTTGCATTTTAAACAAAGGCAAACTAGTCTCCGAGGGCACCCCCAAAACAAGCTTCTCAAATACCGAGCTAATTCGGAAAGTAAACTTGCGCTCTCCCCGTATAGCCCATCTCTTTGAAGTCTTGAAGAAAGAAAACAACCTGCCCATAGCTGATGAGCTTCCTCTCACAATTAGTGAGGCAAGAAAGGAAATATTGCGCCTCATAAGCGAAGCCGTTAAAGAGGCCAAAAAGAGCGTTTAACGATGCGCTTTTCTATTTTACCCTAAGGAGTCTGAGTGAATTAGCCATGACTATCAATGCGTTGCTCTCATGAATTATGGATGCGGCCAATGGTGATATCAGCCCTTGGCTGGATAAGATTATGCCGATAATGTTCACTGCTAAGGCAAATGCGATGTTTTGCTTAATCACTGCCATCGTTGTTTTCCCTATCTTTAATATCTGTGGTAACCTTGTTATGTCATCTGAGACAAGTACTATACCGGCTGTTTCAATAGCTGTTTCAGTTCCCGACAATCCCATGGCAACCCCAACATCCGCTTCGGCGAGTGCTGGAGCATCATTAATTCCATCTCCCACCATAGCAACTGTTAACCCTTGATCTCTGAGACTTCTAATTCTGTTAACTTTGTCAGCAGGCATCAAATCAGATGCCGCTTGGTCGATTGCACAGTTTACTGCAACGGCTTGGGCAACGTTTTTGTTATCTCCCGTTAACATTACGACCTGTTTAACTCCGTTTTTCTTTACTTCTGAGAGCATCTCTTTGATGTTTTCTCTGGGTTGATCTGACAAAGTTATCGCGCCCAACAAAACTCCCTCCTTTGCAACAAGGACAACTGATGATTGATTCTGTTTTCCCACATAGTTCTGTATATCCTGAGTTAGCTGTATGGCATATTTTTGCATTAGACGTTCATTTCCAGTGACTATACATGATCCGTTATTGGTGATGCATACTCCTAAGCCTGGATGATGTTCAAAGCATTCGGGATGTGCGACATCCAATTCTTTTTTGTGTGCTTCCTCTAAAATAGCTCTGGCAAAGGGGTGTTCAGAACATTTTTCAGTTGCGGCGGCAAACTGTAGAATCTGATTAGGTGTGTATTGACTGAAGCTTTTTATGCCTGTAACTTCCAGCTCGCCTTTGGTGATTGTTCCCGTTTTATCTACAACCAACACGTTAACCTTAGACATCTTTTCCAAGGTTTCTCCATTCCGTATGAGGATCCCTTTTTTTGCAGCGTTTCCAATGCTTGCCACAATGGCGGCTGGAGTCGACAAGATTAATGCGCATGGGCAGGCTATTACAAAGACTGCCGCTGTTCGCAAGAGATCTTGAGTTAATATAAAAACAATCAAACCTATACCTAGTATAGTTGGCGTGAAGTATTTTGCGTATTTATCCGCCGTTCGCTCTATTGGGGCCTTCTTTTCTTCGGCCTCCCTGACCATACTGATTATCCGGCCATAGGTACTTTTTTCGCCAACTGCCGTCGTAGCCACATAGATGGCTCCCTGCTGAACTATAGTTCCACTGTAAACCTCTGCCCCCTTTGATTTATCAACAGGTACTGATTCACCCGTTACTGCGGCTTGATTAATGGCTGCATATCCCTTCTCGATAATACCGTCGATAGGAATCTTTGCACCCGGCTTAACAATAACTATCTCTCCGATTTGAACCTCTTCAGGATTAACCTGAACCTCCTGCCCATCTCTTAGAACTGTGGCCGTTTGAGGCTGGTCTTCGAGGAGTTTTTGTATGGCTTTGGAGCTTCGCCCCTGTGCATAATCTTCGAGCATTTCTCCGCCTAAGAGCATAAGCGCCACCATGGTTGCTGGGAAATATTCTCCACTGACAATTGAGGCCAGTATGGCGATGCTTGCTAAGGCATCCATACTGAAAATTTTGTTGCAAAGCGATTTAATTGCGCCATATCCGATGGTGCATAAAGCCATAGTTGCTGAAGAAATCTGCATGCAAAAAGTTATTGAGGGGGGCAAGAGCCCAAAGACTGCTGTTAACCAGCCTGCTAAACCCAGTATTGTAAAAACCGATAGAAGCGCTAGTTTTGGAGTCATAATTTCTCCCTTTTGGGTTAGATGAGTTTGGATAGGGCTTCTTTGAGTTCTTCGAGGCTTTGTTCTGTTTCACCTGAGGCGGCGGTTTCTTTTAGGCAGGTCTCTATATGGTCTTCGAGTACTATGCGGGACACTTTGTTTAGTGCCCCTCGTATGGCAATAATTTGTAAGAGAATTTCTGGGCAGGTTTTGTCTTCCTCAACCATTTTTCTGAGGCCGCGGACGTGACCTTCGATTCTGGCTAAGCGGTTCTGTACTTCTTTTCTTCTCTTATGATGGACATGCATATCCTATCCCCTGAGAGGGGATGTGAGTGAGTGTAATGACTATAAATCTTTCTCTTCTGTGGTTTGTCGGTGTCTCCCTGTTTGGTTCCATGGTTGTTTGTTCTATGATTGTTGGTGTTCCCCGTAGGTGCCGGCTCTGGTAAGGGACTGACAGCCTGATTGTTGTCTCAGGCATAGACTCTGAGTTTGTGATTGGACATACAGACGGGCACACAAAGCTGTGTGTTCTTCTAGCGTCGGCGCACATCTTTTATGAACGCAGAATTGAAAGACAATTTCCAAAGAAGTCCATCGTTATGTTCTTATGGCTTAATTTTATAACGACATAAACAGCTAGAGATGCAAAAGTGACCGCTATAGCAATATCAAAAACGGCAATTTCAATTTCTTCCAATTCGCCATGGGGTGTAGGCTGTTGTTCGGGTGATACAGTAACGTCGGATAGTTGCCAGTATATGGCTGTGAATATCATGCAGAATATGACTGTTCCGATGATTACTGTCGTTGTGGTTTTTTTGGTGAGTTGCATGGGCCTCTATATAGTTTTACGGCAGTGGACTTTATAAGTTATCGCTACCTTTTACCTGCTATATCATATTATAAAATTATTCTGATAATTCCAATTATACAAGTCAAATTCATGATGATATATCGTTTATGCATACACTAGATTATGATGGCGAGTGTTAATATAACGATTTAGCGCCTGTTACAGAGCGGGTTCCAATCCTTCAGAGTTATAGTTTTCTTTTTCTGGAAATTTGTAGATTGTTATTATTAGACACATAGACGCCTGGTAAATGCCGCTTTTCTTACTCTTGCGATTAAGCTGAATATATGCTTGTTAACTCTTGATGTTAAGCTATCAAAAAACTTGAAAATACAAAATACACTGGATTCATAGAATATCCAAAATATTTGGATCTATAAACTATCGTGTATCAGCTTGAGAGGTCGTAGCCTCTGGCGGTAACCATTTTTCCGTTGATGACTTTGGTAGCCGAGTTGCCGATAACTATGGTTGTGACCATGTCGATGTTGTAGTTCAGCATATCTTTGAGTGTTGTGATCGTGCTGGTTTGTCCTTCGCGTCCCGCTTGCCGCACGATGCCCACCGGGGTTTGGGGGTTGATGTGTTTGAGCATGATTTCGTAGGCTTTTGCCAGCGGTTCGATGCGTCCTTGACTTTGGGGGTTATAGAGCACAATGGACACATCTGCTTGTGAGACGGCTTCCAATCTACACTCGATTTTTTCCCAAGGAGTCAGCAGGTCGCTGAGGCTGATAACCGCAAAGTCGCTGATCAATGGCGCTCCAAGAATGGCAGATGCCGCTGTGGCAGCAGTTACACCCGGCACAACTTCAACGGGTACTGGGTTTGGGTCTTTGGCCGCTACTTCAAGCACAATACCGGCCATACCATACACCCCCGGGTCACCGCTAGACACCATCGCAACATGTTTACCCGCTTTGGCTCTGTCGATGGCGATTTGGGCACGTTCAACTTCTCTACCCATGGTACCCGAGACAACTTCTACATTCTCTTTAACAATGTTCTCGATAAGTTTAATGTAGGTTCCATACCCAACGACAACATCGGCCGCTTCAATTTCCGCTCTGGCTTTCGGTGTCAGATGTTCCGCACTGCCAGGTCCGATACCGACTACGCTTACTCTGCCTCGGCTACTGCCACTGTAGCCCCGTTTAGTTTGATTTTCTTGAGAATCAGCTTTGAATTGTTCCCCGCTACCAGTAATGCTGCTCGTTCGCATACTCCTCCAACACCAATTTTTTGCTGAACCATCACTGAATCAGGCGACAGATCAGCATTTGCCACTGAACGAAGTGCATCGACACTTAAAAACTCAAGCGGTGCACCCAGCCTTTCCACAGCATCCAGCATAGGCTGAGAAGTGCGCTTTATATCCACGGTCGCAAAGGCCTGCACCCTCCCAAGCGGCACATGCACCCGTTCCAGCGCCACCTCCACAGCACCAACTATATTCTCTGTCGGTGTGTCTTTGCGTGCGCCCAATCCAACTATGATGCGTTTAGCTTTTAGTATGGTGAGGGGTTTGCCAAATTTAGCGGTTGCAACGGGTTTATCAGTGATTATGATGCCTGCATCATATGCCTCTATAAGCTCTTGGGCTTCTGTGCTGTTTTGGACTTGTTTGACATCAAAACAGCTAAGAGTATCCCGCGGAACCTTGATATCACCCACCAATACCGCAACTACCCGCCCGTTGTTTACTATCGCCGAGTTTACCGCAACAAGACTATCAGGGTTTTGAATCGACAAATGTTGGCTTCTGGCAAGCTCATCAGCGCTCAGTTTGCCTAGTGCATCAGAGGCAGTGGTTATAACGGGGATGGCACCGATGCCTGCGGCGATGGTTTGCGTTAAATCGTTTGCACCGCCCAAATGACCCGCGAGAAGACTTATAACAAATTTGCCTGTGGCATCTACCCCTATGACTGCAGGATCGGTAAGTTTACTCTCCAAAAGAGGTGCAACAGCACGGATAGTTATCCCTGTGGCCATGACTGTAACTAGGGCACTTGCTTTGCTATAGTTATCTTTTATGAAACCGGCAAGATTTGTGTCTATAACTGTGACACCAGGGGCGCTGTATTTTTTTGGAGCATAAACCCTGGAAGCTAACCCGCACCTATCGAGGGCTTTTTGAATTTTTAATGCGGTTTTGACGCCATGATGGGTTATAGCAACGATCACTATGCCCTTTTTAGTCATTACTCCTCGCCCTTACGGAACCCCGTGGTGAATTTGGGGTCGTAGAGTTTAGAGAAATCATATGCTTGCGGATCCAAGACCTTGCCGACAAAGATAAGTGCGGTTTCGGTTATGTCTTGGGCTTTCACTTTTTCAACAATATCACAAAGTGTGCCTTTGACGATTTTCTGTTCTGGCCATGTTGCTTTGTAGACAACTTGACAGGGGGTATCTTTGGGGTAGCCGCCTATTTGGAGCTCCTCAACTACCCTGGCGATGTGGGGTGTGCCTAAAAAGATGACCATGGTGGTTTGGTGAACGGCGAGTTTTTGTATGCTCTCTGCCTCGGGCACGGGGGTGCGTCCTTGGGGGCGGGTGATTATGACGGTTTGACTGATGTTTGGCAGAGTCAATTCTCTATTTAGGGCTGCGGCGCCGCCTAGCAGGCAGCTGATGCCGGGGATGCGAAAATATTCGATGCCTTCTTTATCCAATGCAGTCATGACTTCTTGGATTGCACCATAGAAGCTTGGGTCGCCGTCATGGAGCCGAACCACGCGCTTGTCTGCTTTGACGCCGCTAATCATGACTTTGAGCATTTCAGGAAGCCCCATCTTGGCGCTGTCGTAGAGTTCAGTGTCTTTTTTGCAGTATTTGAGGTATTCGGGGTTTAGGAGACTGCCTGTATAGATGACTATATCTGCTTGCTCGAGCCATTTTTTGCCTTTTATGGTTATAAGTTCAGGATCGCCCGATCCAGCGCCGATAAACACAACTTTATTCATGTTTACAACAACACCCGTTTATACAACAGCCATTCCCGTTTTGCTTCCAGTGGATGGGAACTTGACGTTTTTTAACGATAGCTACTGAAAAGTAGTCTTCTGTTATATCCCAAGTGCTGACTTCACAGAGCTTGCCCACAAGCACCTTCTCTTCTGAGAGTGTACAGCGCTTAACGAGCGCAACCGTAGAGTTCTCGGTGAAACCTGCCTTACGCAGGATGGGGATGAGTTCTTTGATATGGAAGGCGCATTTCATGAACACAAGATTGTCTGCGTGTCTTGCAACATCTTCTAAGTGGACCGGATCAAGATCTGAGGGGATGATGGTGACAACTTCATCTTTTTCTGCCAGCGGTAGCTTGGATGAAGCGGCAGCCGCGGTGACTGAAGTTACACCCGGGATGATTTCAAGTTCAATTTCAGGATAGGTTTCCTTGACACATTCATAGAGATAGCGAAAAGTGCTATACAACATGGGATCGCCAAGGGTAATGAAGGCAACATCCCCTTTTTTGACTTTCTCAGCAACTATGGCGGCACTTTCTATCCAGAGTTTACGGTTATTGTACTCATCTTTAGTCATGGGAAAAACGAGCTCTATAATCTCAGCGGGTTTTTCGCGCTCCGCTAAAACTTCTTTAACCATACCCAGGGCCATACTGGGCTTGTTTGTATCACTTTTAGGTACACAGATAACATTTACTGATTTGAGTACTTTTGCAACTTTGAATGTAAGTAGCTCAGGATCACCTGGACCAACGCCGACTCCAATGAATACACCAACCATCCATATACCCCTCTAAAGTTTTGTTGCTGAAATTATCGTTACTGGATTTCTCGCCATCATCATGGTCCCGCTGTTTATTTGCCTTCCCTTTGACACCAAAACATTCACCACGTCGATGTCTCTGTAGCCCAATGCCCTTAATTCAGCGATTGCCACAGTTGCGGTTTCTAACAATATGGCATTAACAACGATTCTGCCGCCCGCTTTTAGCTTGTAATGGATCGTCTGAATGATTGGCCTCAAAGAAAACCCCCCACCCCCTATAAACACAGCATCCGCACTAGGCAGAGCCAAGAGCGCCTCAGGAGCTTTCCCCCTAGCGACTACAACAGTGTTCTCCACTCCGAATTTCACTGCATTGCTTTTTGCCAAGTCTACGGCTACAAGATCTTCATCAACAGCATAGACTCTACCCTTTGCGCCGACCTGCAGTGCCGCTTCAACGGTTAAGCCGCCTGTGCCGCACCCCACATCAATCACAACGGCGCCCTCATTTAGGCGTGCTTTAGCTATGGTGATAACTCGAATTTCCTCTTTTGTTGGTCCTGGAACCGCATCACTTTGATTGAAAGCTTCATCTGGGATTCCGGGTGTTTTGTACGCCCAATTCTTTGCCATATCAATTCACCTGATTATTAGTTACCTGCTTGTTTGTTTGATAACCATTACGCATAGCGAACCAAAACTTTGACTCGCAACCCCTTCTAGGGTGTTTTGTGTGATTTTCTCGTTCTCAAGGGTTATGTTCTCACAGATATAAACCGGCGTTTTGGGGTTCACGCCTTTCTTGAGCAGGAAAGTCGCTATATCTTTTGGTGTAAAACTCTTCTGGTCGGGTAGCAAAAGGATGTTCTGACCGTATTGAACAGCGGAACCCAGTTTGTTCTTTTGCTCCTCAGAGATTTTGCCTTCATGAAAGGTGAATAGTATAGCTGTGTCCCAGCTGATGTTTAAGCGGGCGGCGCATGCCTGAATTGCGCTAACTCCGGGAACAACCTGGATGTTGTTGGTGTTAAATAAGCCGCTTTCAAGTACAGTATGCAATAACCCTGAGAAGCCGGGATCACCGGTTGAGAGTAAAGCCACGTTTTTATCTGCTTTAATTGCTTCTGCGGCCTTCTTTAGTGTGTCCTGCAGGTTTTTAGCGGTTAAAACAACCTGTTCGCCCTTAACTTCGCAAAAAAGTGCCAAGCTTCTTTGTGCTCCTATTACTAAATCTGCCTTCTCTACGGCTTTTCTTGCCGCTGGTGTAACATAGTCCGCTAAACCCGGACCGACACCGACTATGTCAAGTTTTGCCAAGGCTTATTACACCGTGCATTTGTATCCATGCCCAAGACTCTGCCGTCCATAGCCACGATAACAACACTTATCTTTATCTTGCTGTCCACTCGGTCACTGACCCGTTGATGCACCCGTTCGGCTATACGATCATATGTTGCCTCGGTCAAGTTTGTTTTTTGGAGAATTTCTGTGCCCTCATCTGAGGTGTTTGCCTCCAAGAGTTCGTTGATGGTTTTTTGATCCGCTCCCACGGCCCCAGCGTAGGATGCAATGACTTCGTTTCGAGCGTCGCCGACTTTGTGGTGAGTGTTAAAGATGTTTGCGGCTAGCTTGACAAGTTTGCCTGAATGCCCCAAGAGGATGATTTCTTTGATGCCTTTTTCGACGGCTTTATCCAGCATGTAACCGACAAAGTCGCCGGTTTGCACAATTGCATCCTCGGGAACTTTGAATTTTTCTTTAGCGATGCGTTCGCCTATGTTGCCGGGGACATAGAGAATGCGGTTGTATCCGCGGGCTAATGCGACATCGATTTGGGGAACCAGCGAACGCCGGCAGGCTTCCAGCGAGAGCGGTTTAACGATGCCTGTTGTTCCAAGGATGGATATGCCGCCTTTTATTCCCAGTTTGGCGTTTGTGGTTTTCTTGGTGATGTTGGCGCCTTCGGGTGCGCTGATTAGGATTTCTGCGCCTCTGTGGGGGGGCAGTGCTTCTTTGACGGCTTCAGTTATCATGGCTTTAGGCACAGGGTTGATGGCGCCTTCGCCAATGGGCACCTGCAAGCCTGCTTTGGTGACTGTGCCTATACCCAAGCCGCTTTTAATGGTAATTTTGTCATCATCAGTCAGTTTAACGATGGCGGTAATTTCCATTTTATCAGTAGCATCAATATCTTGTCCTGCATCCTTTACTGCAACTGCCTCAGCGGAGTCTGCAGTAAGTTTGCGGCTGGATTTAACCGGCACCTCAAAGCGTAGTCCAATCGGAGTTGGGATAACTACGTGATCTACCGGTTCCCCAACAGCGGCTATGGTTGCGGCTTTGGCGGCTGCGGCGGCTGTTGCACCCGTTGTTATGCCGTACTTTAAAAACCGCGCCATTGATTTTGTCTCCTATGGTTTGGCTTCCACCATCGCCAGCAGTGCGTTAAAGATCGCCACCGCGATGGTGCTGCTACCCTTTCTTCCCTTTATAATTATATATGGAACGGCAAGTTGGGCGATGGCTTCTTTGGATTCTGCAGCACCAACATACCCAACTGGAACCGCAACTATCAACGCAGGTTTAACTTTACCCTGCTTAACCTGTTCAGCAAGCTCAAAAGCCGCCGTGGGAGCGTTGCCGATTAAGAAAATAGCCCCATCTGCATCATCAGCAACCGCCAACCGCACCGCGGCAGTGGACCGTGTAATAGACTCTTCTGTTGCAGCTTTGCTGGCTCGGGAATCATCGATATAGGTTAAAATTTCTCCGCCAAACCGTTGTACCCGCGCCTCATGGATACCTGCTTTAATCATTTTGGTGTCGGTGATGACTTTGGCACCTGCCTTGATGGCGGCAACACCTGCCTCGACGGCTCGGTCACTGATAACTAAGAGCTTTGCAAATTCGGGGTCGGCGGTCGTGTGAACGACGCGTTCGATTATTGGGATTTGACTTTTGGGCGCTTTGTCAAGCACATCTTGAATCTCGGGGTGAATAAGTTTCATACTTTGCTCATAAATTTTAGTGGAAGTCGCCGGATAAGTCGATATTGCAGTGCCTCTGAAGTGGGCATGTCGATGCTCCCAACCATCGCCTAGAGCTTTTAGTGCTTTTTCTTCGAGGATAACAGCGATGCATTCGTCTGCACCTATGGGTTCGCCGTAGAACAGCTGGATGCCCCGTTTGGAAAGCTGGGATTGTTTATCTTTGACTTCTATTAGCTCAGGAATTTCCTGTGTTGTGTGGACACCTGCGGCAAGGAATACGGGCACCAAAACGATTTTGTTTGCTCCTTTTTTGGTGATATTATCTATAGCTTCGGGGATGGTAGGGGTGTTTCGGATCATGAATGCGATCTCTACTAGTTTAAATGCTGATTGTGTTCGCAAAATGTCTGCGAGCTTTTCGAGATTTTCTTGGTTATGGGGAAGTTTGCTCCCATGTCCAATTAGAATTAAACCTACATCATTATCCAATGCTGTTTTTGTCACTGTTTTTTCCCCGTTTTCTCAAACAATTTAACCGCTACTTCGATGCTTTTTGTGTCATCGTTTTTGGCGGCTAACCTGAGGTTTTCAACTATAGGAATAAAGGTTTGCTTGAGTAAAATCGAAGTTAAATCATTCAAAACTTGTTTTTGGTGCTCGTCGAGGTTACCCATTTTGTTGAGCGCGGTGAGGAGTTCTCGTTTGCGAATCTCTTCGGTTTCGGAGAGGATTTCTGAGATGATTAGACGCACGCTGAGGCTTTTCATGTCGTCTTCGAGGCTAATCAATTCCTCGTTTAGAAGGTCCTGCGCATGTTCGATGGCTCTTTCTCGTTGTGCTTTGTTTTTGTCTGCTATACTCTTTAGATCGTCGAGGTTGTAGAGTTTGGCACCCGATACTTCGTTGACGGTTTTCTCGACGTTACGGGGGTTGGAGATATCTATAATTATCATGGGTGAAGGGTTTTTGCGTTGTAGCATGAGTCGTGTGATGATTTCTTTGGTTAATAGATAGTGGGGTGCTGAGGTGGAACAGATGACGACGTCGGCATTTACCATAACGGCGTTGAATTTGTCGAAGTGTACAGCTTCGCCTTTGAGGTCTGAGGCGAGTTTAACGGCTCGGTCGTAGGTGCGGTTGGCAATGAATATGGGGCTTAGGCATCGGCGGGCAAGAGCCTTAGAGACAAGGGTGCCGATTTCGCCTGCGCCCATGACAAGGATTTTTTTGTCCTCCAAATTCTCAAGTAGTGTAACGGCCAATTCGACTGCAGCTGACCCAATTGAAACTGCGCCCTTATTGATGCCAGTCTCATTGCGTACATGTCTGCCAATAGTCATGGCTCGGTTAAAAAGATGCTTTAAGATCGGTCCGAGTGTTTTGGCGTTATCCGCTTCTATGTAGGCGTCCCAGACTTGGTTGAGAATTTGATCTTCGCCGATAACCATGGATTCCATGCCTGACGTTACGCGAAGTAAATGGTTGAGTGCATCTTTATCTGTTGCAGTCTCAATGGCCCTTGAAACTTCCTCAGCATGTTCGCCTGCCCTGTTGGCGAGGTATTCTTTGGCGGATGCGAGGGCTTTTTGGGTTTCTTCAGCTGTAAGGTAGATCTCTATGCGGTTACATGTCTGTAAAAGTAGACATTCCTCTATGCCTTCTATGGCTTTGAGTTCTGCGAGCGCTTGCTTTTTCTCTTTAAATGCCGCGCTTTCCATAAGCATCACGCGGGCTGTCTTGTGCGTGATGCGAACGTTGAGAACGTGGTCTACCTTCGCTGAGAACTGCATGGATGGATAAACCGACCGGCTCAAATATAACGTTTACGGTAAATGCCCAAAATGAGGTGCTTTGGATGCTTTACTTCGCCAAACTTCCAAATAATCTGACTTTTAGAGGTCACAAAGCAATAGAGTGCGTATCTTTTCCCAATATTATTAACGCTTTTTTATTATTTCGCAATAAATCATATATTTCTCCCTGAAATAACGATCAAATAACCCCGAATCAACCAACTGCACGAAATTATGCCGCTTTCTAAAATCTATCCACAGCAATAGTTACCATGACCCAACTAAAAAACAAGCAAACTTGACACCTAAAACGTATCACAAAGGAAAAAGAAGCAAAAAGTATCTCGCGCCCTATCTCGGAATTAAACTCCGGCAATTCAGACAACTCTACACAACCCACAAACAGACCACAACAAACACCAAAGGGGATTAAACGCCCCTGAGAGTTTAAATTTGCGGTATACTAAGCGTCCTGATGAGGCATTTATTAGAAATTGCCTGCCGAATACTGGTTCTGAGCGGCCAGAATCCTATTTTAGCACGAATATTGTTTAGGAAAAAACTAATGAGCGGCAATAATTTTGGGGAAAAGATAAGGCAATAGAACGCGTTAACTGCAAAATACGATGGCTACTTTCTCCGCAAAAACTTTTTACAACTAACAGGTAGATTTATCGCCCATGAAGTTAACGGAACTCTGGGCGGAGGAAATGTGGTGTCAACAACAAAAATAAATGCGTCCTACTCGGGTGTGTTACGGCACAAAATAGGCTTAGTCTATCTTTCAGGTGCCTTACCCTGCTTTGAAAATTTTGGGAACCTCCCAACAGACCTCGTTTATGCAGACGCTCAAGTCAACGGCAAACCCGCATCGGAAGTTTTAGACATGCTCATCATCCCCGGAGGTAGCCTTGTCGAATCGGGAAGCATCAACCCCACGGTCACCAAAGAAATCATCAAAATGGCCGAGTCAGGAAAGTACGTGCTCGGCGTCTGCTCAGGCTTCCAAGTGCTCGCCAAAGAAACCGATGTTGGACGCCTATCTACATCACCTCTCGTCCGCAAAGGATTAGGATTGCTTGACGTTGAATTCAAGCCATTGGTCTGCACTGACCGCGTCTGTGCCAGCATCGTCGATAAAAGCTTTATAACACAGGAAATCGGCCAAGACGTCAGAGGCTTCCACTGCCACACCTATGGCCAGACAGTCCTCCACGGCAACTCCCGGCCCATCCTTGTGACACATGCTAACCGGATAAACTATAAAAAAAACCCCCAAGACCTCATCTCAGGCGTCGCCAACAAAGAAGGCAACGTAGCCGGCGTCTTTATCCACGGACTCTTAGATCAGAACCCCCCGATTCTACACAGCATCATGCAGTCACTTGACATCAGCACACTCGATCTTGCGGAAATCAAAAAAGCAAATACCAAACTACTCGAAAACATCAAAAGCGAAGTCGGTATCTCCACAGGTATCCGCCAGCAACCCGCCCTCAGCCAAACCCCAACTAAACTCGTCATGATCACCGCGTTGGGTAGCGGCTCAGGCAAAACATTCATAGTAACAGGCATCGCAGGCGCCCTCAAAAAACGCGGCTACAACGTCGGAGTCATCAAAGTCGGCGGCGACATCCGCGACGCTGTTTCCTCTCTCTATCTTATCAAAGAACCCATCCGTGAGTATTCATCCATAAAGATTGGCGAAAGTGGTTGGACCCCCCTTGAGCAGGCTGTCACAGCGGCAAGTTTGGACTACAACTTTCTCATAGTTGAAGGCGCCATGAGCGCATTCACAGGACTGCTAAACGAGAACTATAAACGTCCTATGTCCACAGCCGAGGTTGCAGCTGCATTGGGCGCCTCAACGGTCGTTGTGGTGGGTTGTGACAAAGAAGGCCTCGAAGGAGCCCTCATAAACACCCTCAACTACATAAAAACATTGCAGAGTCTTGGTGTCAAAATCCGCGGCGTTATTCTAAACAAGCTCCGTATCAGCTACATCACAGAGGAAACCAAACAGATGATACAGCAAGCCTTTGGGCAGGCGGGGGTGGAGTTGCTGGGTATGGTGCCCCGATTGGATTTGGACGTGCGCGGTATGATTCCCGAAATTGAGATCCGCTATGAAGACTTTGGAGCGCAGGCCATAGAAGCCGTCGAAAAAAGTATAGCCTTGGATTTGTTCACAAAAATTGCTTTTCCGCCTCAGATAACAAAGGTTGACTATGACGCATTTACGGCTAAATTCAAAAACCTCATAACCAACTATATGCTTAGTGCTTCCAGAGGCGGCGACCAAAACATTGTTACTTGACCTCAAACTCGACGGTAAACTCGTCATAGTAATCGGCGGCGGCAAAGAAGCAACACGCAAAGTCCAAAGCTTACTCGATTCAGACGCAGTGATTTGGATGATTAGTCAAGACTTCTCCGCTGAAGCCCTTAAACTTGGCGAAACCAAGAAAGTTAACCTGATTAAAACCGAAATTAAGGACGCCCAATCCTTTCTTGATAGTCTCAACCCCAAACCTGATGTACTCTTAGCCGCCACTAACAATAGCAAACTCAACCATGCACTCATAGAAGCCGCCCTAAAATATGGCTGCCTGGTGTATGCTGTTGATAATCCTGCGCTTAGCGACTTTATTCTGCCTGCCATCGCTAAAATCGGTAACGTCAAAATCGCAATATCCACCGGCGGCAAAAGCCCCGCTATGGCACATGTGCTACGTGAACGCATCGAAAATTTGATCACACCACAGGATCTGCTTGCCATTGAGCTACAAGCAAAAGTCCGCAGTGCCCTAAAAAGCAGGGTTTCTGACCCAAAAGATAGAAGTAAACTGTTATATGAGATATTAGATAACGTGAACATCAAACGAGCCCTCTTGGAAGGTAATCTTGCTGAGGCTCAAAAATTAGCCATGAAACTCGTAGAAAAAGGTGAAACAAAATGAGTTTTCCCTCTGTACGTATGCGTAGACTACGCCGAACTCAAGCATTGCGCGATATGCTAAACCCAATTACGCTCAACCCCGCGCATCTAATTTACCCCATCTTTGTTGAGGAAGGTATCAAAAAACCTATACCCATAGAGTCCATGCCCGGCTACAATCGGTTGCCCCTCTCAATGGTTGCAGAAGAAGGCAAGGCGGCGTTAACACAGGGTATCAAAGGTGTGCTTCTATTTGGAATTCCCGCCAAAAAAGACGAAGAAGCAACCAGTGCCTACGCCAAAAACGGTATCATCCAACAAGCTATAGGGGCACTCAAAAAAGCATGTGGCAACGAACTTGTCATCATCGGCGATGTCTGTCTTTGTGAATACATGAACCATGGACATTGCGGCATAGTCAAAGACGGCGAAATCCAAAACGACTCTACACTAGCACTTCTGGCTAAAACAGCTGTCAGCTATGCCCAAGCAGGTATCGACATCGTTGCACCCTCTGCCATGATGGACGGCCAAATCGCCGTCATCCGAGAGGCCCTCGACGAAGCAGGCTACGAACAGATTCCAATCATTGCGTATGCTGCAAAATACGCTTCAGGTTTCTATGGACCCTTTCGAGAAGCGGCTGAATCTACACCCAAATTTGGTAACCGACAAAGTTATCAGATGAACCCAAGCAACCAGCAAGAAGCCCTCCGAGAAATTGAACTCGACATCGCCGAAGGCGCAGACATGATAATGGTTAAACCCGCCTTGGCATACCTCGACATTATCACATTAGCCAAAGCCAACTTTAATGTGCCTGTTGTTGCCTACAACGTGAGTGGCGAGTACAGCATGGTAAAAGCGGCAGCACAAAACGGCTGGATAGATGAGAAAAATCTCGTCCGAGAAATCTTGGTGGGCATGAAACGCGCCGGTGCAGACCTCATTATAACCTATCATGCTAAAGACGCAAAATCCTGGTTGACTTAGACTTGACAGAATCTAAATCTATGACGCTCTATGAGAGAGCCAAAAAAACCCTGCCCGGCGGTGTAAACAGTCCCGTCCGCGCCTTTGATCCCTATCCCTTCTTTGTGGAGTGTGCTCAGGGATCCAAACTCTATGATGCCGACGGCAAAAAATACGTCGACTACTGCATGGCATATGGCGCCCTGCTCTTGGGACATGCCAACAAAGAAATCCTCGAAGCCGTCAAAGCGCAACTCCCAAAAGGAACTCTATATGGCACCCCAACAGAACTCGAAATCCAATTCGCCGAGGCCATAAGCAAAGCCTCCCCCTGCATGGAGATGATGCGCCTGGTCAGTACAGGCACCGAAGCCACCATGCACGCAATCCGCGCCGCCAGAGGCTACACCAACCGCAAAAAAATCATCAAATTTGACGGATGCTTCCATGGGAGTCATGACAACGTACTGGTTAAAGCGGGTTCAGGCGCTACAACCTTTGGCGCTCCCAATTCTCTGGGTGTTCCTCAAGAAACCACCCAGAACACCCTCGTGTTACCCTACAACGATGTCGACGCTCTAGAGAGCACATTCAAAGCTGAAGGTGCAAGCCTTGCGGCTGTGATAGTTGAGCCCGTGATGGCCAATGTGGGCTTGATTTTGCCTAAAAAGGGTTATCTGGAGAGTCTGCGGAAAATAACCAGCCAGTACGGTACCGTTTTAATTTTTGATGAAATCATCTCTGGTTTTCGTCTCTCTTTGGGGGGTGCACAAGAATATTTCGGTGTCAAACCCGACATGGCGACGCTGGGCAAGGTTTTGGGTGGCGGTTTTCCATTGGCAGCGTTTGGTGGCAAAAAAGAAATTATGCAAAACATCAGTCCAGTCGGTAAGGTATATCAGGCGGGGACGTTTAGCGGCAACCCTGTCTCGGCCGCCGCAGGTATGGCTATTCTTGATTATCTCTCTAAAAACCAAAGTCAAATCTACCCAAAGCTTGAAAGGTGTGCTTCTGAACTCAGAAAAGCACTCGCCGACCAAGCCTCAGCACACAAGTTGTCTGTACAGGTCTACAGCATTGCCTCGCTCTATCAAATTTTCTTTACCGCCCAAGACATAACCGACTATGCCTGCGCCAAACACAGCGACCCTGCGTTGTTCTCGGTTTACTTCCATGAGTTGCTCAAGCAGGGTGTGTTTATTCCGCCGTCTCAGTACGAAACCTGCTTTGTCTCAGCTGCACACACCGAAGACGACCTTAAATTCACCATAGAAGCTTTCGATAGAGCTCTCTTTGCGGCGTCCAAAACGAGGAACCCCCCATGAAACTAATTGTTGGCACACGGGGTAGCAAACTTGCCCTCGCACAGACAAACCGTACCTTGGACTGGATAAAAGTCAAAAACCCCGACATAGACTTCGAGCTTAAAATCATCCATACAATGGGTGACAAAGAACACGGTAAACCCCTCTTTAGCATTGATGCCAAAGGAATCTTTGAGCGGGAAATTGACCAGCAAGTCGTTAGTGGCGAAATTGATTTCGCGGTACACAGCCTAAAAGATGTACCCATTGTGGAGCTACAAACTGGAGCTGTACTGGCCGCGATTCCTAAACGGGACTCGCCCAATGACGTATTCATCTCCCACAACAACATCCCCTTTAGTGATTTGTCGCATGGCGCCATTGTCGGTACCGGCAGTCTGCGGCGCTTAGCCGAAATCAAGTATCTCCGTCCCGACCTTGATGTGCAGCCCATCCGCGGCAACGTTGACACCCGCATCAGCAAAGTTCACAAGGGCGAACTCGCCGGTATAGTCATCGCCGAAGCCGGGTTAGAACGCATGGGCATCATGAACGAAATCACCGAGCGACTGTCGCTGGATCAATTTCCCTCAGCCGCAGGACAGGGTGCTATTGCTGTCACCGCCAAAGAAGGCAACACCAAAATCATCACGCTTTTGCAGTCCATCGAAGACCCCGCCAGCCGAGCTGAAATCACCGCAGAACGTAGCTTAGTCCTCAAACTCGAGGGCGGCTGTCGTGTTCCCATCGGTGCAGTTGCCAAAGCCCAAGGCGACAGTCTCACCCTTTTTGGCAGTCTCTTCTCGCTTAATGACCGCCGAAAAATCAGCGCCCAAACCAAAGGCACCCTAAGCCAAGCCGTAGAACTGGGCACTACGGTGGGCGAAGAGCTAATCAGGCAGGGTGCAAAAGACTTTGAAAAGGAATGGAGAGAAAAGTATGGTGTATGGTAGAGTGTTTCTTGTTGGCGCCGGTCCTGGCGATCCTAATCTGCTCACCGTTAAAGCTGTTGAGGTAATCAAATCTGCTGATGTAGTCATCTATGACCGCTTAGGCGTCAGCGAAGAAGTCCTTGCAATGGCACCCGCCAAAGCAGAGCGGATTTTTGTGGGCAAACGCGCCGGACTCCACGAGGTGCCACAAGACAAAATCACTGAGCTCATAATAGCGAAAGCCAAACAGGGCGGCAAGGTGGTGCGGCTCAAAGGCGGCGACCCTTTCATCTTTGGCAGAGGCGGCGAAGAAGCCGAAGCACTGCACGCAGAGGGTATAGAGTTTGAGTATGTGCCAGGCGTCAGCTCCTCAGTTGTTGCACCAGCTTATGCAGGCATACCTATCACGCATCGCGACTATGCTGCATCGGTCGCTATCATCACAGGACACCGGGCAGGGGATGCAGAAAAACCCGTGGACTGGGTAAAAATCGCACACGCCGTTGACACAATGGTTATCCTCATGGGTGTTGAATCGCTTGAAGGTATCGTTGGAAAACTTCTTGCAGGCGGCATAAATCCGCAGAAACCCACCGCTATGGTTGAGTCTGGGACTCTTCCCCAGCAACGCACCTTAATCGCTACATTGGGCACAATCATAAAAGAAGTGCAAGATAGCGGCCTCAAGCCGCCCTCAGTTATTATCATAGGAGACGTCGTAAATTTAGGAAGGAAACTAGCATGGTTCAAAAAACCCCTCTAAAAGGCCGCGTTGTCGCCATAACCCGTCCCGCTGGGCAAGCTGAAGAGGCAGGGGCCCTCATCAGAGCAAAAGGGGGTATCCCCTACTACATCCCAGCCATAGAAATCAAACCCCTAAACAATCCTGAGAACCTCAAAAGATTTATCGCTGAACTCCAAGAGGGCACCGTGGACTATGTGGCTTTGATGAGTACCAACGGTGTCAAGCATCTCTTCAGTGCCGCCAAAGCGTTGCAGCAGACAGACCAGCTCTATTTGGGGTTAAAGAAATCCTTTGTCATCGCGGTTGGTCCTAAAACTGCTGAAGCCCTAATAGAAACCGGTGTCCATGTGGATATGATTCCACAAAAATACAGCAGTGACGGTTTACTTGAAGCGCTCTCTGACACAGATATTTGGGGCAAAAAATTCCGTATCCCCCGCACCAGCAACGCCTCTCCAATCTTGGCTGATACGCTTCGCCGGCTGGGTGCTGATGTAGAGGAAATCTATGTCTACGAATCAGGCTTGCCCATAGATGAGGTGCTTAAAACCAAATTCTATGAAGACCTGTCATCGGGGTACATAAATGCAATATTGTTTGGCAGCGGGTTGAGTGCTAAAAACATATTCAAGATGCTCACCGAAAAGGCGTCCATGGAGCAGCTACGGCAGGTTCTCACTGAAAAGGTGACAATAGTTGCCATTGGACCCACAACTGCTCAAGCCCTAAAAGAACTCGAAATAAACGTCGATGTAGTGCCAGGCGACTACCTCTTTGACAGTGCCCTTGATGCTCTTGCCCAATACTGGGCCAAGCAGTAACCCTTTTTCTTTTTTGCTTGTTTGTTTGTTGCTGTGGTTATGCAGTCACTCAGATTTATGACACTTAATCGTTAACCCATAATAGTTGACAGTACGCTTTTCTGGAGGTGGATTTTATGGAAATAGACAAAAATGGAAATGGAAAAATAAAGGTAACTGTTGAATTGGAAGTCAATCAAGCCGCTATGGAGCTGATTAAAGAAAACACCGGCACCATGGTGAATGCTGTTTCTCAAAGTGTGAATGCTCTGCGTTCAGGTCCAAAAAACGGACAACGCCTAAAACAGACTGAAATAGCCGCCGCGGGTATGGTGTGTCCTGGGCAAGAAGTAACCCCTATTTAGATTAGAGGGTAAAGGGGTTTTGGTCAGCTATGGCGGCATAGATTTTTTCGGCGGTTTGCTCTTGCTCTATTGAGCCAGACACTGCGATCCAACAGGCCCCTTCTGCACCGTTGACCCCTCCTGCCGCAATCAGATCTGCCTCGACACCACAGAGCAGTTTGAACGCTTCGAGTTCTGTGAATAATTCTCCCGGTAGAGGCATAAATCGGTAACCGCCCGTGCCGGGTTCGTTAATTTTCGATGCTATGGTCTGGAGGTCGCCGGTTACACGTTTCTCCAATCCGGCTGCTACTATGAGTTTTACTCGTCGCCCAAAAACTGCTGGCAAAGCCAACCCTGCCGTTCCCGCTTTAGGATGCCCAATTAAAAGTGCAGCCTGCTTATGCGTCAAATCAATGGCGTTGGCACCTTTAATGATGACATCACCTTCTTTGAGGGTGTCTGCGACATCTCCTATGGTTTTACCCTTCTGCCACACATTGCCGGAGACGATTATGTCACCGGGAAATTGACTTTCATCAGGTAAACGGCCTTCTTTGGTTATTATGGCTTTATTAGGCGGCATGGTTATACCCCGGAAAAACCACTGTCGCGAAAAACCTTGAATGTTGAGGCTGTTTAGGATTTCTTCGGCCAAGTAACCGTTTGTGGTTCCCGCGACTATTACAAGGGTGCCGTTTTTTAGGGCCCCCTGGACTGCGGGGTGAATGGTGAGAGCTTTTGCGATTAAACGCTTCCCTGCTGAGGGTGTTAAAAGAAACTGCTTCATTTGTGTCTCCTGTTGCTGTTATTTAGCTGGTGACTTATAAGAATCTCATGTTGGCTGGTTGTCTTTTCTGGAAATTATTGCACCCCCTATTTTGGGGGGTGTCTCATAATTTTCACCAACAAACTGTCTGGCGGCAGTACCTGTCCCCGTTTCTTAATTTTACCATATGCCCTAATGGAGATGTGAAATAATTTCCGGAAAAGTCATGTTGTCTGTTTGACATTTCGCCTTTATAGAGGGGCGTTCACAGAGAACAATAATTTCTGTTCTCAACATGCTAAGTTGTATAATTCCAAAAAGAGGGTAATCCTGAGCTTATGCGAGCTGTATGGATTCTACTATTGCGTGGCTTAATTTTTTGATGATTTCATGATCCAAGCCGCATATAGGACAGAATACGATTTCATGGTTTGAAAAGTTCTCGGGGTAAACGTTGAATTTGCTTTCGCATCCCAATCAAGTTAATTGGCGCTGAATTTGAGTGATGACGTCTCTTTCTCATCTTTCTTAGTCACTTTAACGGTTTTAAGACCGCAATTCCAAGGTTGTCCTCATTTAGATATTGTGTAGCCGCTTTTTGGATATCCTGGCTTGTAACCGCTTGAATTTTTGCCATATATTCTTTGAGGGCAAATTCACTGCCAAATTGAGCTTCCATATAGCTGATTATCTCCAACGTATCCTGCGCGTCATCCATGCCCCTCAAGACCCCTCCTCGCATAATTTGCTTAGCCCGCTCCAACTCCACCAACGGAACCAAACTGCTCCGCAGTTTTTCTAACTCTTCAAGAATAAGCTTTTGAGCTTTAGTTGCCTTCCGAGTGTTGACTGCACAGTTAACACTCAAATAACCAAAATCCAAACCCTTACAATGCGCCGCGTTTACATCATAGGTAACTGCATGTTTCTCTCGCAACTCGATGAACAGCCGAGAACTTGTGCCTCCCCCAAGCAAGGTGCCAATTAAATCCAATACCGGGCCATCCTTATGCATGGAATTGATGGTTTTGGCACCAATGCTTAGGTAACTTTGCATTATGCCTGCCTTTTCTTCCATCACAAAAGACTTAGGCTTCCCCCGCTCAGTAATCACCCGATTAACTGCTGACTTTTTAGTCTCCTCCTTACTGCTAAAATCTCTAAAAATATTGTCGAGGGTTTTTCTGTTGATTTTACCCGACAAAATCAGACGCATGTTTTGAGGCACATAATTAGCTTTGTGTTCCTGCTTTAGCTGATCTAACGTTAACTTTTTAACGATTTTTGGGTAGCCTCCGACTGGACGCCGAATCGGATGATGCTTAAACAAATTTTCAAGCAACAATTCTTCAACTTTCACATTTGGGGCGTCAGCTACTTCGGCTAGTTCATTTAGGATTATTTTTTGCTCCATCTCAAATTTTGGTTTCTCAAAGGATTCGTCAAAAAACAGATTTGAGAGAATTCTTGAAGTGGCCAATAGTTTTTCGGGCAAAACATCAACAATGCCAACAACCTGTTCTCGGTCAGTGTAAACGTCTAGTATGCCGCCAAAGTCCTCTATGCTTCGCGACTGCTCGATGCGTTGTTCTGAGCCGCCTGCTAGCATATGTTCGATGAAATGAGCAACTCCTGCGCACGTTGGGGGTTCCTGATTGGAGCCATACTTTACTGCAAGGGCTAACTGGGCGGTATTTGCCTGATGCCGGGGATAGTGCAATACCGTTAAACCATTAGACAACATTTTTCGTTGCCAAACCAAATTAGCCGACATACCCAAAACCTATGATATGCAATCTAAAAAAGTTATCAATCGTTAATCCTCAAAATCTCCTATCCTCCAAGCACAGGTATGGACTAAACTATTGATGGATTGGCTGGTAGATTTGTGGCAGAAAGCTTTGAGAAGTGCGTTGTTGGGGCTTCTTATCGATGCCTGTCCTTTAGGCCCATATTTCTAGCAGGCATACCATTCAACCACATAACAACAAGTATAATGCAACGTATACTTTCCAACTAAACAGTATAACTTACGAATTATCTTCTAACGCGGATGCCCAAATACAGTAGTAGCCAATATGCATCCCTGTTACCCCGGTTTGATTGGTGTTGTAGGCCTTGGAAACATCTAACAGTTGTTTGGTACCGCCAAAAAAGCTGAAAAACAAACCTTTCAAAAGGTTGGCGGTATAGGCGCTGAGAAACCTCTTTAAAAGGCGTCGATGCTTTAATGCTGTTCTAAGGTTGCGACTTATGGCGAAACAGCAACTCCCCAACAGGCAAAGCGCATCCAGTAATTCTCCAGCTGTTGCCATAAAGCCCGCTTTAAGCGCTGATAACCTTGTGGTGCTCCCAATCGAGGAGCTCTTTGAGCGCATCGGGAGTTCTCCACAGGGCCTCACCTCTGAGCAGGCCGCAGAACGCCTCGAAGTTTACGGCAGAAACGAACTTGCCCGTGAACACAAACATTCCGTCATTAAAGATTTTCTTCTTCACTTCAAAAGCCCCCTAGTTATCATTCTCTTGTTTGCCGCAGTGATTTCAGGAATACTCCAAGAAATCGTCAACATGACCATAATCTTAACCATCATACTCGCCAGTGTAGCCCTTGATTCCTATCAGGAAAGCAAGGCTGGAAAAGCCGCTGAACTGCTAAAACAAAAAGTCACAACCACCGCAACCGTGCTAAGAGATGGCGTACGTCAAGAAATCGGTCTTCCTGAAATCGTTCCCGGAGACGTAATCTATCTATCAGCAGGCGACATCCTCCCCGCCGACGCCCGCATCATAGCCGCTAAAGACCTATTCGTTAACCAATCTGCTCTAACCGGCGAATCATTCCCAGTGGAAAAAACCATAGGCTCCGTAAAGAGCGGCGGCTCACTTGTTGATTGGAACAACTATTGTTTTATGGGAACCTCAATTGTCAGCGGCTCCGCAACCGCAATGGTTGTTAAAACCGGCGGCTCAACTGAATACGGCAAAATCGCCAAAAAACTTGTCGAAAAAGCACCTGAAACCGAGTTTGAACGCGGCATTAAGAGCTTTGGTTTCTTCATAATGCAACTTACTTTCCTTTTTGTGATATTTGTTTTTCTAGTAATTTCCCTACGTAATCCTACAGAAGTAGGCGTAGTGAATGCCCTGCTTTTTTCAGTGGCACTAGCAGTTGGGTTGACACCTGAGCTGTTGCCGATGATTATCACCATCAACCTATCGCGGGGTGCAATGGCGATGTCTAAGAAGGGGGTCATCGTTAAGCGGCTTTCTGCCATTGAGAACTTTGGCAGCATGAACGTGCTGTGCACAGACAAAACCGGCACCCTCACAGAGAACAAAATTAAACTTATACTAAACGTCAATCTGGAAGGCAACGAAGATGATAAAGTCCTCCTCTACTCTTTCCTAAACAGCAGCTTCCAAACCGGACTGCGCAGTCCTCTCGATGAAGCCATCCTCAAACACAAAGACATTGATATATCCAAACATCAAAAAATCGATGAAGTTCCCTTCGACTTCGTACGACGCAGAGTCTCTGTTGTGGTGGAACGCGAGGGACAGCGCTTCTTTATCGCCAAGGGTGCACCCGAAGAAATTCTCAGAGCCTGCACCTACTTTGAACTCGGAGGCATCATTGCCGATTTAAACGAGGAAACACGCCAAAAAATTGAACAGAAATATCACGAATATAGCGCCGAAGGCCTTCGGGTCTTGGGTATCGCTTATAAACGGCTTAAAGAGGATAAAGCGGTTTACTCCATCACCGACGAAACCGACATGATTTTTCTTGGGTTCGTCGCGTTTCTTGATCCGCCTAAAGAAACCGCCAAACGATCCATCTATCTGCTAAATAAAGCCGGTATTGAACTCAAGATCTTAACAGGCGACAACGAACTTGTCACCCGCAAAGTTTGTGAGGCGCTTGACTTTGAAATCAAAGGTGTCGCATTAGGCAACGACATAGCCAACCTAACCGACGAATCCCTAATGGCGATTGTTGAGGAAGCCAACATTTTCTGTCGTGTCAACCCTGTGCAGAAAGACCGCATAATAACCCTGCTCAAAAAGAACGGACATGTAGTGGGCTATATGGGCGACGGCATCAATGATGCGCCTTCCCTAAAAACATGTGATGTCGGAATTTCTGTGGATAATGCTGTGGATGTTGCCCGAGAATCCGCCGACATTATCCTTTCCCGAAATGATCTCACCGTCCTAGCCGAGGGTGTGTTTGAGGGCCGCAAAACCTTTGGCAACACCATGAAATACATTCAGATTGGTGTATCCTCAAACTTTGGCAACATGTTTAGCGTCGCTGGCGCCGCTTTGTTCCTTCCGTTTTTGCCCATGTTGCCTGTGCAGATACTACTAAATAACCTGCTCTACGATTTCTCGCAGACCACCATAACAACCGACAAAGTTGACGACGAATATGTGGAGCGCCCCAAACGCTGGGACATCGCTTTCATACGCCGATTCATGGTGTCGCTGGGTCCGGTGAGTTCCCTGTTTGATTTCTTGACGTTCTTTAGCATGCTCTTTATCTTTTTCCCCATTATCCCATTGGCTTTGCTGGCGGGCGACGTCACCTATCCCGATCGTCTGTTTCAGACTGCTTGGTTCATTGAATCCATAGTGTCCCAAGTATTGGTTGTCTTTGTAATCCGGACCCGCCGAACACCGTTTTGGAAGAGCAAACCAAGCAAATACCTCATAATCAGCAGTATAATCATCATAGCCTTTGCTCTGTTGTTACCGCTCTCGCCGCTGGGCCTAATCTTTGGCTTTGTTGCTCCTCCACCCCTGTTCTATGCGCTATTGGCGTTGTTGATGGTTGCTTATCTGACGGTGGCAGAGCTGGTTAAGAGCTGGTTCTACAAGCGTAATGCCTATCGTCTTGAGCAGGTGTTGGTGCCTAAACGTGCCTTCTATCTGACACGCAATGCGAAGCTGATGCAAGATATGATTGCCACCATAAGTCTACGCGAAGAAGAAGAAATCACCATAAGCTCTCTAATCGACGATCTAAACGCTGTCTTACCCTACCCTATAAACATCAATCAGGTAACCCGCAACCTCCAATACCTGCGACGTTCCAACCTCATCAGTGTAAACTGGGCCCAGCGCACTATCAAACGAGAAAGAGCACTTAGCGACTACGTGGGAAACAGCATCATCATGGGTCCGAACTGGGCTTCTTTGGGTGAAGAATGGCGCAGAATAAGCATTATCCTCCAAAACAAATACGGAACCGTCAACGCTGAATTCAACGACCTTTTACCCCTCCAATAATTGATGTTTTACTTAACAATATATGTATAATTTTATAAATTATACATATGTCTAACGCCTGAATTTTTCAAAAAATAAGACAATCACTAATTACGTGCACTGCAACAAATATGTGGTATGTATTCAGTTCATGCGGTTTGTTAGACTTTAGAGTACTCGTTTTTCGTTGAAATTTGGTTTTTCGTTGGTTTTTTGTTCAACAAATATGATGAATATGCACGTTTGTGCAT
>JAIRTW010000032.1 GCA_031254875.1 Candidatus Bathycorpusculum termitum | reverse complement strand
AGGTTCTCAATGGTCTTATGGGTGATGTGATTTATGTTGGTCAGCAGTTGCGTATTCCGCAAGTTGCCGTTGTGTTAGACAGTATTGTGGTGTCTGTTTTGCCTGGTAAGGTGCAGTATACTGTTGGTGATGTTTTAGATCTTACTGGCTTGGTTGTGACGGCAGTTTATAGTAATGGTGATACAAGGGCGGTTTCTGGTTATACGGTGATTCCAGTGAGCGGTGCGGTTCTTAGTAGTGCAGGTGTTCAGAATGTGTCAGTGAGTTATGTTGAAGCTGGTGTGACGCGGTTTGCGAACTTTACGGTTGATGTCAGTGCGAAGCAGGTTATCAAGAGTCTTACGGCTACTAATTCTGCGTTAGTTAAGCAAGGCAGTGGTAACAATGGTTATGGTGAAACTACAGTGACGCTCAGTTTTGAATTGCCTGACGGCACCTCTGTTGTTGAGGATGTGTTTGTTTCAGGTATCAAGTGGGGTGTTAATACTGTTAGTGAGGTCACTTATAATATCGGAGGATATGTTGTAACTGTTACGATAACCATAGTTCCAACAGGCAATAATTTCAATCAGCTGACAATTTCAAGTGTAACTGCTACCTATGTCGTATCTGCTAATCCTGTTAATCCTGATGCTGATATCGGTATTAAGAGTCTTAGTCACTCTTATTCTGAGTTGGTTAGGCAGGGTACTGGTAATAGTGGTTATGGTGAAACCATTGTGACGCTTAACTTTGAGTTGTTTGATAGTGCCCCCATTGTTGAGAATGTGCGTATTAGCAACATCAAGTGGGGTGTTAATACTGTCCAAGAAGTGACTTATCGTATTGGCGGGCATGATGTGGCTGTTACGATAACCATAGTTCCAACAGGCAATAATCTCAATCAGCTGTCAATTTCAAACGTAAACGTTGTATATACTGTTCGCTGATCCACGGCTAAATTGCAAAAATAGTTCAGGCGAAATCTATTTCGCTCTCCCTTTTTTAAACTCCGTCAATAATTAACATACAAAGTGTATGGTAAGGTTTTTCATTAGTTCATGCTTGTTTAGTCGCCTATTGCATTCTCTAAATAGGTCGTCTCAGCTAAACATATAGCAACTTAAATTTACATTGTCTTGTAGCCGTCGTGTGTGAACCAGTTTTTGATATCGATCAAAGTTATCGTGTTTAATGCCTGTTGTAGAGCAGTTTGCAGTTCTTCATGTGTTCTGGCTTTAAGCTTTCTTAAAACCGCCTTTAGCTTTGACCACATAAGCTCGATCGGATTCAAATCTGGCGAGTACTGAGGTAAAAACACAACTGATACACCTTTTTTGTAAACAGGATCTAAAACACCCTTCATCTTATGTGAAGACAAATTATCCAACACCAAAACATCACCCTCACCAAGCGCAGGAGCTAAAACCTGCGAAACATAATACTCAAAAACCTCACCATTCAAAACACCCCTAAAAGATAACGGCGCATTTACACCGGATAGACGCAATGTGGAAATTATTGACGTACGCTCAAATCTGGCGTCAGGAACATACTCCTCCACCCGAACATGCCGTTCACCCCAACCGTACAAACGCGTCATGCCTAAATTGATACCGCTTTCATCAAGAAACACCAACTTGTTAACATCTAAATTGTTTTGGTTTGTTTGCCCTTTCTGGCGTTTTTCAACTACGTCGGCTCGTTTTTTGCCGTTTGCATAGAGCGTCTTTTTTTAAACGTTAATCCCATTTTTTTAAGGTGAAAAGATAGTCCACCTTCGGTTAGGTTTAAGGATAATTTGTCGTTGAGTTCTATGAGGGTTATGTCGGGGTTTTTTGTTATGGTGTCTTTGATTTGTTGGTCTTGTTTGGGGGTGAGTTTGCTTTTTCTTCCTGTGTTTGGTGTTGGGTTGTAGGTTCCTGTTTTTTGGTATTTGTTCCATATTCTGCTTATGGTGCGTTCGCTTGTGTTGAACCATTTTTTGATTTGTGTTGCGGGTTCGTTGCGTTGTTTGGCAGCTATGATGTCTGCACGTTTATCATCTGAAATGGGCCTCACCACTAATCGCCTCTTAACAATTAAACACTACAAACACATACGCCAATGCATATTTAAGTTGCTATATAGTGCGCAATGTCACCTGACATGGGGATTGCCCGATAATCGGGCTGGGGATCATAGCAATGCCCCAAAGACAACACCTCACCCTAAGGCTGAAAAGCCAAGGGAACAGTAGCATGTTGCGTGAAAGCGGAGAATACTCAAGACTGTCAATGGGTATGGCTCTGCAAGTCCTGCACAATATGGTCAAACCTAAACTGGCTAAAATCCAAACTCCAGGGATCTAATTAGCGTTCGGAGGATACACAGTCTAAATGCTCCTCCTTCACAGAATATCCCTGATTGTATGTGGCATGGAAAAGGTTTAGGTCTGTGAACCACGTGACAATGAGTCATGGCAAGGGGTTGAGTGGATGGCCTAAGTTGTGCTATTGTTTTGTGTCAAGGGAACATTGGATGACCTAAACGGCCGCGAGGTCTATGGTCACGGAGTGACAATAGTGCCCAAAAGAGTCTCTGTAATGGAGATTATACAACGGACTGTAATGTGTGTCGTTGGCTTGTAAGAGTGGGGGCGGTGTCACAGGTGGTCAAGATGCTAAAGCGTCGGAGGCGCGTGAGAGACGCAGATGCCATATGAGCTTTGTGTGTCGGTAGTGAGCAGGGTTTGTTTGCTGTGTTTGGCTACTGGAGAGCGCAGTGAAGGGAAAGCTTTCACGTTGCGTTCGGGAAAAGGCGGTCGGAAAAGAGCTGACAACAGTATCTCGCCAGCTGCCCATTTCACCGTTGTCTCCAGCATATCTCTCTTCACCGAAGGTGTTACGCATACTGCGATGTACAACTCCTGCCGACAACGGCTACTGTGTCTAATGTGACAGATTCTAATGTTGCGTTGGGGAAAGCTTGAAACCACCCGATGCCAAAGTCTTGTTGATGCCGATAATTACTACCTTCTATGTGCATATAGAATTCAAAATCAAAACAGGAATTTGGTCAGTTAATCTGCCCTTTCTTTGCAGTAAATGCGGTGTATGTTGCACACTCGATGACTTTTTAACCGCCGGTAAACTCAAAATCAGCCCCGAAAACCCCACGGTTCATGTTAAAGCTCAAACCCTCTATGAGGAACTGGGAAGACGCTGGGAAGCAGACCCAGTTGAGTATGACCGCTACATTACCACTACATCCTGTCCTTTTCTCTTTGGCAAGATCTGTTCCATTTATGAAATTCGTCCAGAGGGTTGCCGCCAATTTCCTAATACTCCCTTTGGTATGCAGACACAGAACTGTGAAGCCCTTACCCGATTTAAGCGACAGCTTGCCGTGTTGAGGAAGGGCAGAACCACTGAAATAATATTCTGTTTTATTGAGCGGCCGATTATGCATATGCAGTGTACTGTGAAGCAGTATCGACGTTGTGTAGCTAAACTATGCTCGGCAGGTATAACAGATGATGAATTAGCCCTGTTTTGTATTTTCAACGAAGCGACGATGTGATGGCGTGATGGCTAATAATTGAATTTTTTAAGCATCCTTCTAAAGCTGGCTGATCTGGCTATGAGTTGTTTATACGTTTTGAGCTGGACAAATGAGCAGTTCTTCTTACACCAAGATATCGCTTCCTCGCTGAAACCGGTGTTGACAATAAGCAAGCCGCCATCGATTTCTGCGCTTTCTTTGGTGAATGCAACCTTTGAGCAGAACTGTTGTACATCATGAATGTTCGCACTGTTTTTGCATTCTATGAGTAGTCTCTGGGTGCCTTTGGGGTGATGCATTACTGCATGGATATGGGTGGTTCTGGTGTGTAGGACAGGTTTGAGTTTAGTCTGATACCCCATCTGTTTGAAGAGCGTTTCAACTGTTTCTTCAAAAGTTTTGCCGCTCTGCAGATTATATGACATCCCTGTTCCCTTTTCTTAAATAAAAAAACAAATCCTTTATTAGGCTTATGGCCAACTGTCGATTTTTCCACAATGCGCCGTAGTCGATTCAAAACTAAGCCCTGTCCTTTGCAAGCCTATCAGATGCTGTCTGTTCCAACATATAGTTTGTTCCCCAGAAACCGCGGTATAACCCAAGCATCAATCTGGATTTTCACGACGTACGCATGAAAAGTTTTTTGTAATCGAACTTTAAGCGATGAACTGAGAGATAGAAAATTAGAGGGTTAAAATCCGCGCTAAATACGTCACCGGATCGCAGCCAACAACAAACCGCTTCTTAGTTAAACTATGTATACCCCTGCAGTTAACCTCCAGCAGCCGAAGCACACTCAACACCAACTTACGCAAAATATTAAGATTAAACGCCGCCGTCTTATCCAACACCCGACAAGCATCCTCCCCAAACAAAACATCTAAACACCAATGCATCGCCTCCACCCGCCAATGACCCCAAATAACCCTAGCAATCCCCTCCACATCAAGCGGCAAACTGCTAATAAAATAACGCCGCTGCACAACTATCTCTCCATCCGGCTTAGTTACAGTACTACAAACCATAGCGGCCGACCGTAAACCCGCCCAATCCTTCTTTTGAGGCAAAAAGCCAATCCGGGTGCTTTGCCAATACTCCGCACCTCCAAACACCCCTATGCCTCTCCACACGCTTACAGACTGACATTTAGCTAAGACCTGGGAATCATCGAAAAACAGCTCGATCTCCTCGTGCAACTTTTCTTGATTGTTCTTTAGAGCCAAAACATAGTCCGCTTTTTTCGCCCAAATCTTTTGGGCGATCGCACGCTGTGTTCCTATGGCATCGATAGTTGCTGTAGCGCCTTTCAAATTCAAGTGGTCTCCTGGATTCCCGTTAATACATCACTATGTTGGTGGATCCACTTTCAAACATTTGTAGAGCTGCTTTTGCTTCTCAGTTATCTCACCTGCTTTTAGAGATTGATTAGGATATTCAAAACACTCAATAACATCCAACCTATCAAACAAACTCTGCAACGTATAATCCTTAAACAAACCAGCCGTCTGCATATGCTTCTTAATATATGACAAATAAATCAAACCAACATAACACACAAACAACTTCCCATCCAACCCCGCCTCAGACGACACAAGCACACGCCGAAGATTCAAACGATCCTTAACATTCCCAAACGCCTTCTCAACCAAATCCCTATTACGATACAACTCCAAAGCACCAACAGAACCCAAAACACCACTACTAGATAACAACGCAAAAAACCCAAAATAACGCCTAGCAACCCCAACCGCCACCTCATCAACAACCACACCAACAACCTTACCCTCCACAGATTCTTTAACAATAAAATACTTCTCATAACCCGCAACATG
>JAIRTW010000007.1 GCA_031254875.1 Candidatus Bathycorpusculum termitum | reverse complement strand
GGCAGAAGATGAAATGCAAAGAGCTTTGTTAAAAGCACTTGGCTGGATCTCGACCCAAGATATTGCAAACTATTTTAAACACTGCGGATATGAATTAATTTAAAATCAAGTTGCTATATATGTCGGCTCATCTCGTCTGCATATCATCCAAGTGACAACAGATACACTGCGTATGCCAGCCGGCTTCAGCACGGCTAGATGCAGTTGTAGCGCAACCACGGCACTGTTGTAAAGTGGAGACCAACGCCTAATTACTGTTCGAGTTAAGGCGGCTACTTTGGAGTCTGCTATGACTCTCAAAAGAGAGTGAAAAATTTCCATACATTAGCATTTTTGTTGCAACTTCATGTATCGTATATAGCATATGTATGATGTATATGCTAAAAACATATATTGTATGATTGACGTTTTAGCGCTAACTTCATACGGTGTATTAATATGATGCTGAATGTTAGAAAACCCAAGTTTAACTTATCCAATCTTCGTAGAAATTTATTGTCTATTTCTTTACTGTTTGTGTTACTGTTTTCTTCAATGTCTTGTGTGTTGATGGCGCAAGGTGCTGAAACCAATATTGTCCCTGTTCGCGATCAGGCTATGCTTAGATCTGCTGTTAGCGAGGCTGCAACGAGTCGCGTACCTGTTGTTATTGTTTTTGAAAACGATATTACCCTAACTGGAACGGCACTTACGATTCTTCGTGATGCAAATGTTACATTAACAAGTGATAGCGCATTGGCAAGTGCTAGTGGGGTTGAATTTTTTAGGTTACTTGGGGTGGTTGGCGCAAACACAATTCTTGTTGATGGCGGCGGAATCTTGAAACTTGATGGTATTATTGTAACTCATGCAAGTGGCAATGGGCGTGGAGTAGAGGTTAGTTTTAGTGGTATCCTTGAATTGTGTAGTGGTGTGATTTCTGGTAATACACTTTCTGGTAATGGTGCTGGTGTGCTTAACAGTGGTACTTTTAGAATGTATGGCGGTATGATTTCTGGTAACACGGCTAATTCTGGCGGTGGTGTGTACAATTCTGATGGCACCTTTATTTTGGATGCTGGTGTGATTTCTAATAATAAGGCTTCATCTTATGGTGCTGGTGTGTACAGCACGGGTATTTTTAGTATGCGTGGTGGCGAGATTTCTAGTAACACGATAACTCATTATTATAGTGGTGGTGGTGTGTATAATTCTGGTAATTTTGTTTTGGAGTCTGGAGCTATTATTAGAAATTATGCTGTACTTGGTGGTGGTGTGTGTAGTACTAGTGCTTTTACTATGAGTGGTGGTGTGATTTCTGATAACACTGTGTACTCTGATGGTGGTGGTGTGTATTCTATCGGCAGTAGTCTCAAGTTGTCTGGTGGTGTGATCTCTGGCAACACTGCACCTCGCAATGGTGGTGGTGTGTATTCTTCTGGTGGTCTTTTTGATTTGTCTGCTTGCGTGATTTCTGGTAACACTGCAGTTAATGGTGGTGGTGTGTGGCGTTCTGGCGTTTTTAGTATGTCTAATGCTGTAGTTTCTGATAATCATGTTTCTGGTAATGGTGGTGGAGTGTACAAACAAGATAGTGGTAGCGTTTTTAGTATGTATGGCGGCAAGATTTCTGGTAACACAGCTGACGGCACTGGCGGTGGTGGTGTGTACATTAACAATGGCAATTTTGAGATGTTTGATGGAGGTGTAATTTCTAATAATAGAGCTCCAATCGGTGGTGGTATATGTCTCTCAAACGGCTTGGTACATTTGTATAGTGGCAAGATTTCTGATAACTATGCAAACATTGGTGGTGGAATTTGGGTTACTAATACTTATGGAGCCACTCTTGGCAGGCTTACTGTTGAGGCTGATGTAGACTTTTCAGATAACCGAGCGAATAGAGGATACAATCGACAGCCTGCAGATGATACTGGGTATTATGATCGGATTAAGTGTGTTGTTTGGTCTGATCCTTTTGAGCAGGGTTATAACAATTATGACATTAGTTACGTGCGTGGTTCACCCCTTACAGATTTTACTGTGCATGTAATTAACGGTTCAACAAAGTGGCTTACCTACATATCGGATGGACCTACTTGTGCAACTGTTACTATCACTGCTGATATTCCTCCGGAAGGTCAGTCGTTTACAGAATGGAAAGTAATTTCTGGGGACGTCCATATTGTGAACCTTACGAATTCAGTTACTACCTTTTGCATGCCTGCAAGTCCAGTAGTCATTGAGGCGCATTTTGGAGCGGATTTCATACCTATTGAGAGACATCCGATTGATCAAACCGTAACGCAGGGAAGTATCACAGGCAGCTTATCCATAGTTGTCATGCCCTCGACATCTGTGGTGTATCAATATCAGTGGTACAGCAGCATCATTGCTTCAAACAGTAGTGGGACACCGATTAACGGCGCAACTTTATCTCAATTTGCAATCCCAACAGATTTGACTGCCGCAAACAGCCCCTATTACTACTATTGCATGGTCAGCGCACCCGGATACCAAAACACAGCAAGCAACATAGCAAATGTGACTGTGCTCCTCCCGCCGTCACCCGTGCTTACAGACATTAAAGCTACTGCCTATCCCTCAAAAATAGTCTACATCGAAGGTGAAGTTCTTGACCTCTCGGGCTTGGTCGTGACAGTCACATACAGTGACAATAGTTCAAAGACAACTATGGGCTATACAACAATCCCTGCAAACGGTACAGCATTGTTTAACATTGGAATGCAAAACGTTACAATCAGCTACACTGAGGGCGGAGTGACGAAAGAAACCCGCTTTCCTATCACGGTGGAATCCATAGTTAAATTGGAAAGTATCTTGGTAACTGCTCAGCCTGGTAAAATAGTTTATACCGTGGGTGAAACGCTCAATCTCGCAGGTATGGTTGTGACCGCCAAGTTTACCAACGAAAACACAGAACCAATCATAGGCTACATCGCCACTCCAGCAAACGGCACAACTTTAAACAATCCAGGAACACAGACCATACTGGTCAGCTACACCACGGGTGGTATAACAAAAAACGATACCTTTAACATTACCGTAAATCTCCCCCTGATCAGACTTGAGCGTATCGAAGTAACCTCAGAGCCAAACAAAACAAAGTACGCTGAAGGCGAAGCCCTTGATCTATCAGGCTTGATTATAACAGCCACATACAGCAACAACAGCTCAAAAACAGTAACGGACTATATAATCAACCCCACAAGTGACACCATTCTTACGACCGTTGGCAACGTAACTGTCAATGTTAGCTATACTGAGAACGGTGAGACAAAAACTACCTCGTTTACTGTATCCGTAGAAAAGATGGGTGTCACTCATATATTGGACAGCATTATTGTGAGCACATACCCCACAAATAGGAACTATACTGTGGGTGAGGTTCTTGATCTTTCGGGGATGGTTATAATCGCCAAATATAGCAATGGCGAAACGGCTGATGTCACAGCACTAGTTGCTACCGATCCAGTAAACGGTACAGCTCTTATCACAGTCGGAACACAACGCGTCACAGTCAGCTATAACGAGTATAATATAACAAGGCAGGACCACTTTAACGTCACAGTAAATGCAAAGCCATCTATGCTTGTAGGCATTAATGTTACATTGCCTTCCAAGTTGGTTTATACTGTGGGTGAGGTTCTTGATCTTACCGGCTTAGTTGTGACGGCTATCTACAGTGATGGGAGCCCAAAGGTGGTGACAGACTACACTATTACCCCTTTGAATGGCACAGTGTTGCCCATAGTTGGCACGCAGAATATCACAATCAGTTATACTGAGACTGGTGTAACAGTAACTGATCGCTTTGAAATTACAATAAATCCGCAAATTATACCTACAGACATTAAAATTACTATGCTTCCTTCAAAGGTTGTTTATACTAAAGGGACAACGCTTGATCTTGCAGGCTTGGTTGTGACCGTTACTTATAATGATGGAAGCTCAAAGCCGGTGATAAACTACACCACTGTTCCTGCGAATGGCACGACATTGGACACAATTGGTATGATGGTTATCGGGGTCAACTATACAGAAGCGGGTGTACCAATGACTGCTAACTTTGAAGTTAGTGTGATTTATGATCCTATTGTTGATCCTATAGATGCTTATAACCAAGTGTACGCTGAGTTTAGTTCATACTATAACACTACAACTTGGCAGTTCCACAGAGATTTGTTCACTGGCTATACGATTGCGTCAGTTTTGAAAGCTGAAAGCATCATGAATGATGCTGGTCAGGTACATGCTTATCTCTTAGCGGCGTATGGCAAGCTTGATGCGGGTCGTTTTAGTGCTGAGGATAAGGAAGAGGCCCTTAAAGTCGCCACTCATATACTCACACAGGCAATTGCCAATATGCACCTAGCTCTCGAACCTCTGAACCCTCCAGAGCTCTTTGCTGATACATCTGATATGGGCGGTGTTATTCGTGTGTGGCTTTCCTATCCGGTTGAAGTTAAAAATATTGTGGCTGTGATGGATGGACAAGTTATAGAATTTGATGATGCGATTTTGCGTGGTGCTGTGGCGTGGGTACCTGGAATTGGCTACATCGATGCGCTTTCACATGTTGATGTTTTTAAGGTGGGTAATTGGCAGTCGATGGTGCTTACGCTAACGGCGTATGGTCAGGTGTTTGTGTTTGAGCTTAAAAACGATCACTATGTGCCGCCGGTTGAGTGGGTAATAACTATCATAGAACCAACTTGCACACTTGAGGGTTACACCGAACATTGCTATCTGCCAACAGGGGAGAAATGGTTCTCTGACTACGTACCCGCCCTTGGACATGACTTTGAGGTTCTCTACAGTGAAGGTGACTACTTACGTGTCATGTGTCTGGTCTGTGGCTGGGAAGGGTATATCGATGGCCCTGGCCAAATAGCTGGCAGAGTTGCGGCAGTGGATGCAAATAATGTAGTCACAGCCTTAGTAGGAAGTGCACAGATTCAACTCTTTGCAGAGTCGAATACATCAGCAGTTTTGCAAACCACTTTTTCTGATGCCTGGGGATATTACAGTTTTGAAAACGTTGCAACAGGACAATACGCTATCGAGTTTTTTGTAGAGGGCTATGCGCTATTACAATTGTTTAATGTACACGTTGAGGATGGCAAAACAACCTATATTGACCGCGTTGAATTAATCCAAACTGGCACAGCCAATGGCACCATTAGTGGACGCATAATCAATGCAATGACCAACCAAGCGGTGAGCGATAAGCTAACCCTTGATTTCTGCAATGGCCTAAATAACACTTCAGAAAACACCAACATCATAACCAGCATCACAACAAACAGTAATGGACAGTATAGTATTTCGCTACCCGCCGGCAGCTATACCTTAACAGCACACGGTGAAAATTACCTCACCGCAACATACACTGTTCACTCCTACAGCGGACATACCGTAAACTTTGATGGATATGTCCTATCCTTTGATGCGGATTTGGAACCGGTTTTATTTAATGCACACTGGTATGTCGTATTTGATATCGGCATGACCTGGCACCAAGCAAAAGCGCTTTGCGAACAACTGGGGGGTCATTTGGCAACGGTTACCTCCCAGGAAGAATCCGACTTTATCTACCATCTGATTCAAAACCATGACAAAGAGCACTACTACCTTGGCGGCACAGATGAAGACACGCGACATCAATGGCGATGGATAACGGGTG
This sequence comes from Candidatus Bathycorpusculum termitum, assembly GCA_031254875.1. GTDB lineage: Archaea > Thermoproteota > Bathyarchaeia > Bathyarchaeales > Bathycorpusculaceae > Bathycorpusculum > Bathycorpusculum termitum. The sequence goes on along the minus strand of JAIRTW010000007.1, from coordinate 12,169 downwards.
AATCGTGGGAATTTACCAATTGGGCACCTGGTGAACCAAACAATATAGGCGGCTATGAGAGCTATTTGATGGTTTATCGAACCGGTGATACACAAGCAGGCAAATGGAATGATACCGTCTACAACGTTCACGTAGTTCTTGGCAGTACCGGATTTATCTGCGAATGGGATCAATAGAATGTGTTGGTGAAGAAACGCGTATTAAAGTCGTCGGCATGCCCGACGGCCTAAACATTTTTTTTTTAAAAAGATGATGACGCTAGTTTGTTTGATGTGCGTGGTGTTTTTTTGGGTTGTGGACTGTGTGTGGGTGTTGTTTAGTGTTGTGCTATTAGTTCTGGTGTGGTTTGAGTTTGTTTGGTGTTAATGGTAGTTGTTGGGTTTAGTTGGCGATTATGGTTTGGTTTTGGAATTCGCCGCGGATGTGTTGGTGTGGATAAACTTTTGTTGATGTTAGTGTGCATCCTTCTTCGAGTACTACATCATCTGCAATGACGCTTATCGCGTTTATTTGTGTGGGTTTGTTAGCGTTTGAATTGATCACGACATGTCTGCCGATGATGCTGTCGTGGATTTCTGTGTTATCTCCCACGATTGCGCGGTCCATCACTGCTGAATTAGTGATAATTGTGTTTTTGCCGATTCGGGTGAAATTGTCGATACAGCTGTTGGTGATGTGTGCGCCATCTTCGATTTGGCAGTGGCGTCCAATCAATACGGTGCCTTCGATTTTGATTTTGCCCTGTTTGATTTGGTTGATGATTTCTTGTCGGCATTTTTCTGAATCGGTGCTGCCGCCTTGTACCCAAATCATGTGGTTGTCACTTAGTCTGCCGCCGAAGTCTTTGAGTGTGGATAATCCGCCCTGTAGCAGGTTTTTCATGGCTTCCAGGTAGCTTTTGGGTGTGCCTACATCGTACCAGCTGCCTTTTAAGGTGTAACCATATACTGGGCGGCCGGTGGAGATGACATAGGGGATGAAGTCATAGCCGAAGTCTAATCTGTTTTTTTCTTTGATGATTTGTTGTATGCCTTTTTCTTTAAAGATTTCCTGTATTTCTGGTGAGAGTACATAGAGTCCAGTGTTGGCGAGGTTGCTTGGGGCGTCTTTGGGTTGGGGTTTTTCGATGAATTTTTGTATGCGCCCGGTTTTGTCGATGTCTGCTATGCCTAAGCCTTCTACGTTGTCGACTTCTCGGAGCACTATGGTTAGGGCGGCTTCTTTTTCTTTGTGGAAATCGGTGAGGTTTTTGATTTTTATATCAAAGATGTTGTCGCCTTGAACCGCAAATATGGGGGTATTTATTTCATAGTAATCCATGTTTATGCGTGCCGAATCTGCACTGCCTAAATCCGGTACGTTTGGTTGATATTTTATATGAATCGGTGGGTTGATGCCATAGCGTGCAGAGAAGCCGTTTCCGTCCTCAAAATAATCGTAGAGGTCACGGTAGTTGGTGTAGCCTTTGACACCGAAGATAAAGTTCCGTATGCCTTGGCTTGCCAGTGATAGCAGCGAGAACTCTACTAGTGGTCTGTTAAGCAGGCGCAGGCAAGCTTTGCTGGTTTCTGCTGTTAGTGGCAAAAGCCGAGTGGCTTTTCCGCCCACTGGGATGATAACGCGGATTTTGTCTGGATTATAGTTATCTTCAACGTGGGGTTCATAACGGTCGCTCAAGAACTTCACCAAGCATATGTTGTAGAGGGGCTGTTAATCCTCTTTTAATGTTTCGCATAATCACCTGGATGGATAAACAGTTAGCCTTCTTTTCTTATAGCCAATTAGCTTGTGTTTTGGATGCACTTAGAAAGGCTATACTGATGATGTTTGCACCTTTACTATGGGTGCTTTTAGGGTTTGTTGCTTGTATTTGTATGACGATTAAAGTTTGATGAGCGTATGATGGGTATGGTCTATGACGTATGAGTTTTCAGAGAAGCAGTATATGATATGGAAAAAGTACCCTTACAGAACCCAGATTTTTCCTAAACCAACATTTGCATTTGGATGGTCCTAAACAAAGAACCCGTTATTTGGACTGTGCAAACAAAAATCGAAAAAGAAACCCTGGCTCCTCTACTGTATCATCGGATGGAGATATTACTGGTAGGGCTTTGATATAACTTCTATCTTGTAAGCGCAAGGATAATATAGATAGTCTCGAATCATCTGAACGGGTGTGCCAGAATGAAGAGTAGAGTTAGTAGCCTTGGTTATGTTAATCGCATACAAGAAAACGTTCTATCCATTAAAAAGAAAGAGCTCGCTTCTCTCTATGAGGAACTCAAAGCCGCTGACTGTGTGATTTGTGGCGGCTCGGGGCGTTCTCTCTACTCGCTCAACGCCGCCATGAGCCAAAGTGCACTCTCCACTGCTGGCTGGCGCAACAAAGTGGTTTTAACACCCGACGACCCTGGATTTCCTGGAAAAAGCATGTATGAAGCCGCCATGGATTTGGAACGCCGCTACAAAAAAACCCTTCTACTGATGAACTCAGGCAGCGGCTACAGCGACGACCCCTTGGTTATGGCCCAAGACCTCGCCAAATATATCGAAGACAAAAAATCCACCCGCTTCTCCATGGGCCTACTCACATCCGCAACAAATTCCCCCATAGCAGAACTAAGCAACAAATACGGCTCCGTTGTACAACTCAAGGGCCGAGGCAGACTCAAACCCAGCTTTGAATACTCCGAAACAGGCATGATGGGCGATATCTTTGAACTCGGCACCCTAGAACTCCTAAACGGCATGATCGAAGCGATATATCGAAACCTCGATGTTGATGAAGTCTACACCCTATGCACCGAGGAATTTGAAAAAATCGGCGAAATGATCGACAGCAACATCAACAGCGAAACCTACATACGCCTTGTTGATTTGCTTGAAAGACGCACCAACCTATTTTTAGGCGGAAAAGGCACCGCTAACGAAATTGCCAAAATGACCGGTGTAAGATTATTCCACATCAAAAGCTTTCTAGGCGATAACGTCTATATCACCCGCGGCGTCAATACCCCCCATCCAAGAGCTGGCGATTTAGAAATTCTGCTTTCTTATTCAGGTGAAACTCGTCCTGTAATTCTTTGGGCTGATGTGCTCAAGAAATTTGCAGGCAACGTCTTTGCCATAACAAGCAACCCCGACTCCACCCTTGCCAAAAAAGCCGATCTAAAAATCATCCTGCCTGAAGAAGCTAAACCTAGCTCTCCTAGGCGTTTCTACACCCGGGCTGCTTTTGTTCTAAGTCCGTTGCCGGTAAAGCTTGCCGAGCGTCTTGGTGAACGCGGTTTAAAGTTGCCTGAGTACATCATCAGTTGGTACCACAGTGTCACTCAATAGAGCGTTTAACTTGAGTGGGCGGCGACTCTGGGTAGCACACGGTATGATCTGTTGCATGCATCACTTGGGTTTGATTAGGATCCAACTAGCCAAACTGGTTTGCCTAAAAGGAATTCTGTGAGAAAAACGGCGAGATCCGTGTTTTCCCTATAAATTTTGAGTACCTCGCTATCAGTCATCACGTTAAACTTTTGTTTTATGGCTTCTACAACCAGTTCTGCGACTCCTGTGTTTTTGCCGCCGTCTGAGAGCTTTTCTTTTAGCAGTGCTGAAGCGTTGGGGTATCTGTTGGGCACCTCCACAACCCAGCGTCCGTTTTCAATATAGGGTCCTGCATGCACATTTTTTTCGTTTGTATATTTGATGAGGAATTTTTCGCATTCCTCTTGGCGTTCTAGTTGTGGACCTAGATGTTTTTTCACGCTGGGCTGCACTTGTTGTTCAAGTGCAAAAACAAACATGCAAAGGGTTGATTCGTTACTCCAAACTGCGTCGCGCAGAACCCCAAAATCATGGGTTTCAAGTAGCCTGCGTAGGGAACGCTTGGTGCGGTAGAGTTGTCCCCACAGTACGTCTGGGACCGCTTCTATCCCACCGGTGGTTACATAGAGATATGTGGTGGTCTGTGCAACAAGTTGCCTCTCAACTATATCGGGGGGGAGCGCCTGTATGGGGGGTGGATAGAAAAAGTTTTGGCTTGGCGTTTTTAGATAGGTTCTTGTGGCTCCGATGAATTCATAGAGTTTTTGCGGCTGGACTGCGGAGGCGACGTTTCTGCCTTTGTCGACGGGGTCAACAATGACCAGGGGTTCAGTAAAAAGCCGTTCTGGTTCTTTTATGTGTTCAGCGTAAAAGTTTTCGATGTCAATTATAACGCGTTTGTTGTAGGCTGCAAATGCCTCAATGACGCCTTGGAAGGATCCATAGTGCATCACTAAAAGCTCACAAAGATATCCGCTAAAGCCGCCGACTTTGATTTCTGCGCCATAAACGCCAATACCTTGCATGAATTTTTTGAGCAATCGTACTTCGCTGGTGAGTTCTTTGTTTAAATGGGTGCGGATGTAGTCTGTGTGATAGGGTGTGCGATCGGTTGCGCTTTGCCACTCGCCGGGTTTAGTGTTGTAGCAGGGTACAATATCCACACGGTAGTTTTCCACAAAAATTTCAAGGTAAGGATGCTCTGCGTAACGCTCGATCTGTTTGGCGTCTCCGGCGGCTTTTTTAGCGATGCGCAGACTGATATCGGCGAGGTTTTGGCGGGGGATAGAGATGGGCAACCGCATAAAAATGTCGATATCGGGGTTTTCGCTTAGCCAGGTGTCTTTGGCAACTGAACCCTCAACGCGAACCGCCGTCTCTATACCCTCAGATTGACAGGCCTTTTGAATTTTTTGTTCAAGCATACGGCTCAGGTCGTCAACCTTTTGGCGTTCTTCTGGTTTAGGCGTGATTTTATCCAGAATCTGCCGGATTAACGCGTCCCGACTCATCTTGGACGCCTTTAGGGACAGTATTCTTTGAGTGTGCTATACGCGGGACCTTTGGGTGAGAGCTGGCTTTTTTTGAGGCGCAAACAGTTAGCGCGTATGTTGCCGAAATCATAGTTTTCTTGACGTTGCACAAAATCGACGAGACGTTGTTTATTGGCGCCGGAGCGGACGCGTGCGATGGTCAGATGCGGGCTAAAACCGTTGGGGTCAGGTGCAAAACCTAAATCATGAATTTGCGGCTCTAGTTGTTCAAAGATGCTTTTTAGTTGATCTGCACCGTCGGTTATACCTGCCCAAACAACACGTGGATAATTGATAGTAGGAAAAACTCCTAACCCAGATAGTTGAATGTTAAACGGGGTGAACTTTATGTTTTTCATGGTTGTATAAATTTTCTCCACCATTTCAGGCTGGATAGGCCCCAAAAAACGTACCGTGATGTGAATGTTTTGGGGATCCACCATTTTGAGGTCGGCGTTAGTTTGCATGAGGGACTTTTGGATGCTGGCAATACGGTTTATGACACTGTCGTTTTCAAGGTCGAAAGCTATAAAGCTTCTAATCTGTTGCTCGGACATACTCATCTTCACTCTAAAAAATAGACAACCAAAATAAATGCTTTTAGAAGAGCAAGCTACCTATCCCATCACATTATCAAAGATTCTAACAAAAGGGGCTTTAAAATCTGGACTGTTTTCTTTCTATGCGGCGAAGCGGTTTTTAAAGTCCACGAAATAAGTCTGCAAGGTGCTGGCTTTGTTGCTTTAGTTAATACAAATGGTTTATTCATGTCACCCAATTGCCTAAAACCAAAATTCATCCTGATATTTTTTCCTTCTAACACAACTAGTTGGCTCTGGTTAATTTTCAAGGGTATAAAAACAGGTATTGCTGTATGTATTTAGCTTTCCACCCAGACAAAATGAGCCTTCTTTCAGCTGTTCAAATGTTCAAGAACTAAGCTTTTTCAGGTAGTAAACAGAGTTATCGGTGTTTCATAGATAATGGCACCATTCCATTTCTTAGCATACACATATTTTTATGCTACACCACAATTCCTTTAACTTTAAGGCACATTAATTTTTGCGATTACCTTGATTATCAAACTTCTTTTTTAAGGCCAATTCTGTAGGTATAATTGAACCAATAAGAACAATTACTTGAACCAATACAAGTATACATCCAAAAATATTCACATCAACTACCTCAGTTCCCATTACAAAGGCCATAGCACCTGCCGAAAATGGGAGCATAATCAACCCTATGTTTCGCCATAGTTTTCCACTATGTTTGTGAGCAAAAACCCATGTATCTCTATTTTTCATTGACATCCGGGTTCGGTATCCAAATACAAAATTAATCTTAGCTGGAACTCTTTTAGTAAAAAAAGCGCCAATCCCAACCATAATCAAAGGAATCAACAAGACAACTATTAACATAAACCCCCACTCCATAAAAACACCTCAAATACGTATCCTGTATTTACTGCAGCAGACTCTATACCTATTTTTATATTCCATAAACCGGTAATTATAAAAATGAATAATAAAAAACTATGTATCATAGACTTATGATGGAAAGTAGGTTGTTTTTTAGAGTTACAGGTGTTTAGTTAGACCCTGTATAAATGAGCCAAACGTATACTTACTTTTTACTTCTTGCTTTTAGGCGTTCAAACCGTTTTGCTATGTCGGCTTTCCGTTGTGCGGTTTTTGCAACATCTATTGTGTAAAATGAACCCTCCCCCATATCTATTAGCACATCGCCCTCACGGACGCCTTTGCTGATTTTTGTCAATGATACATTTGTCATTATGCCCTCAATTTCACAAACGGCTATTCCATTCTCTAGTCTATCAACGATTATCATGGTTTGCATATACCACATGGTGTATAGCCAGCGTCCAATGCATCTTGTCGCGAGTTAAAGTAAACCCTGTTTTGTTCTTGAGGCAGAGAACGGCAAGATGATAAATGAAATACTTTGCTATTTTTATTACCTATGTATACTTCGGGGTTTGCGGGGGGTGGTGCAGACTTCTGTGTAACTGATACGGTTATGCTTTCGCCGTCTGTTGTAAAAATTATTGTGCCGTTTTCGTCAGTTCTATAGATGACTGCATCTGTTTCGGCTAGGCGGATCATGGTTTCGTTGTGTGGGTGTCCATAGGTGTTGCCTGTTCCGCAACATATCACTGCATAACTTGGGGCCACGGCATCCAAATATTGTTGGGTGCTGCTTGCTCGTGATCCATGGTGCCCGACTTTGAGTACATCGGCTTTGAGAGAAAATGTGTTTGTTAATTGTGCTTTTTCTGATGTTGTGCCTGCATCACCTGTGAATAGAAACGTTGTAGTGCCAAACTCAACACGTAAAACAATAGAGCATTCATTGAGGTCAGTATAATCTGCATTTGGGGCCATAACTTGTATGTTTGCGTTTCCCATTTCGAAAATGTCGCCGGGTTTTGGTATGGTTAGGGGTATATCTTTTTCTTCGATTGCATTAAGTAGTTTTTCAAATGTTTGTGTTGTATGTGTTTTGTCTGGCATAATCACTGTGCCCACGTTGTCCATTGCCCTAATGACTGCCGGCATAGCCCCGATGTGATCAGCGTGGGGGTGGGTAGCTACAAGATAATCCAGTTCAGTTATACTATACTCAGCTAGGTAATTGAGGATAAGTTGATCTTGGCCTGTGTTTCCCGCGTCTATTAACATAGTGTGGTTATTATCGGTTTTTAAGAGAACACATTCTGCTTGTCCCACATCAAAGAAAATGATTTGCATCGTGGTATCTGTTAAAACTGGATTTGTCGTTGGTGTGGGTGTTTTTGTTAGTGTTGGTGTTTCGGTGGGCGTCGATATTGGTGTTTTTGTTGGTGTTTCTGTGGGTGAAAATATGGTGACAGATGAGTCATTAACAAATACATATGTGGCGAGTATAACCACAATAATAAGTGCTAACACAAAAAATTTTGTTCTTTTTATGATGCTCAACCATTCCCCGTAGCAATCAATAATACCTATGCTTTATTAGCGTTTTCTATACCGTTATACCTTTGCGCTGTATTATTCCGAAATTATTCGCTATTTCCGTCTGTAAATTGCATGGGTAATTTGTTAGATGCAAACGGGGGATAGTCACTATAGAGCAGATAAATGACGAGTAAATATTTTACTCTACGCTTTTTAGTGATTCAATCATATCGATTTTTTTGAGTTTGAAGTAGGTTATTATCTGCATGAAGATGGAAAATATCATAGTGATTATACCCGCCATGGCATAGCTGCTCCATTCAATATTTTTATATAACGATAAAACGTTAACTTCTATAATATCCACCACCATGTGGAACAGGGTAACTCCCAATACCATACCTATGCCTATGCTTATTATCGTTAAGATGATGGCTTCTCGGTAAATATACGCGTTTGTTTCACTGTCACGAAAACCAAGCACTTTTAGTGTGGCGATTTCGCGGATTCGCTCACTTATGTTTATGGCTGTTAAATTATACAGCACGACACCTGCCAGAATTGAGGCGACGATCACTATGAGGATAATTACGCCGTTTAGGCTTTCAGTGTTGTCCAGAACTTTTTCAATCGTGTCATTTGTGAAAATTACATTAACCGCAAATCCGCTATCAATCAAGTTTTCGGCTAAATTTGTTTTGTCTGTGTTATGATTTGAAACAATAGCGTTGAAGATTATGGGGGTTCCAAATATCTCTTCGTAAGTAGGGGCATTAATATAAATATAATTTGACGCATAGTTTTCTACGATATCAGCGATAAATAAATTATAAACGTTATTATCCGTATCTTTAATTGTAAGGGTATCTCCCCTTTGAAGATTATATACAACCGCTATTCTTTGGGTAATTATAACATTACCCTCATTTAAAACAACATCTTTTTTATCTACTGTGCTTTTAAGCTTAAAATATTGTTCAAATAACTCATTGTTTTCTGGTACAATTAAAAAAGCATCAAGTGACTTTTTATCATTTTCACATTTATATGCGCTTTGCCTGATTAATAACGGATCTATGATTTGTTGATCATCAAGTAATGTTTTTAGTTCCCCGCTTATTGTTAGAGTTTCATCTTTGAGTATAATCATATTGTCGTATCGTAAAATATCGCCATACTGTTTTTGTGCCATACCGTTCATGCCATCATGTATTCCAAAGGCGAGAAGCAATAATGAAGCACAGCCCGCTATGCCCACAATCGTCATAAAGGCGCGTTTTTTATAACGGAACATATTACGAATTGTTATTTTCCATGTGAATGAAAGCCGTTTCCAAATAACGGTGATTTTTTCTAGAAAGATTTGCTGACCGTGTTTAGGGGGGAGTGGTCGCATTAAAGAAGCGGGTTTTTGTTTTAGTTCTCTATTGCAGGTAATTATTGTAACAAAAATCATAAGCGTAAACGTGGTTATTAAAATAAGTCCAAAGGTTATCAGGTTGTATCCCAATACAAGTGGCGGCAATATAAATGTGAAATTGGCATATATCAGGGGCGGGAAAACTCTACAACCTACAAAAAAGCCTATTACCGCACCAAGCCCTGAAGCAGACAAAACATATAGCAGGTAAGTGAGAGTAATTTTGCTGTCTTTATATCCAAGAGAGGTTAAGGTACCTAATTCGTTGCGTTCTTCTGTTATCATACGTGTCATTGAATTTGATGTCATAAGCATAGAAATTAAAATAAAAAAGAGTGGAAAAATGGTGGCAACAACAGCAACAACTTGAATGCTGTTACCTAATTCATCGTATCCGGCGGCGGCATTTCTGTTATAAATATACCATTGAGAATGTTTTATGTTTGAAAGTTCAGTTTTTGCGTCGTTAATTTCATTCACTGCATCAACAATTTCAGCGTCAAATTTTTGCAAATTTTTAGAACACTCTAAATATCCATCATTTATTTTTTTTTCATTTTCAGCTATTTCCACACTGAACAATGCAAAATTAGCATAATAATCCTCAAACCCCTTATTTATTGCTCGTTCGTTATCGGCAATTTCCTTTTTCGCGTTTTCTATCACGATGGGATCTAATAGTGCTTCATTTTCGGCAAGTTTATTTTTTGCATCCTGTAGTTTTTGAGCGTTTTCATCAAGTACTGCTTTGGCTTCTTCAAATTCTTTCATCCCCGCCGTTTTGCCGTTATTCAATTTCTGTAAGCCATTATCAAGTTCCCTTTTTGCGTCAGAAAATTCTTTTTCAGCTTTTGTTATTTCATTGCTTAATTTCGCTTCGTTTTCCTCGATAATTACCCTTGCTTCATTATATATTTCATCAAACCGGGCGTTTTCTCTGTCTGGTTTGATTTTTACAAGTTTGTCATTCAGCTTTGCCACATTGGTTTTATATTCGTCTGAATACGCAACGGCGTTATACGTTTCGATAACAACATATATTTCGGTGTATACGCTCAAAATAAAATTATCTTTATTTATAAAAATGAAAGATGAAAGATTACCATTTCCGATATTTGTACTACCGTAATCTTCATGCAAATATAAAACGGATTCCACTAATCCAACAACGGTAAATACAGTATTTTTAATTTTATCATCAACATCTCCGCTTATTTCAATTTTATCGCCAATGCTATAATGCCTGCTATCTGCTACACATTCCGTATCTAACAGGGGCACTCGCCCATCTGTTAATCTAACGGTGTTGACATTATCCTCAAAAGCATGAATACGAATAGCCCTACCCCCACTCTGAACATCCAAAGAATAACTTGGAACAACGTCTATAACACCCTCTAATTGTTTTAGCGCATATACGTCATCATCAGTTAACCCCATAGAACTAACGATTTTGAAGTCCATGAGCTTATAATCTTTATAATAACTATCGGCAACATTGACTATATTAGGCGAGGTCATTTGGAGCCCGGCATAAAATCCAACTCCTACCATAACAATGATTAAAAGCGAGATATACCTGCCTAAAGACTTTCTAATTTTTAATAGGGTGTTTTTATAAAGTAAAATCACCACACAATCTCCTCTGCTTTTTTAGGGCTCTCATTTATAACAATGCTTTTTACCGTACCGTTTTTTACCTTAATCACTTTATCCGCAATTTCGGAAATCACAGTGTTATGCGTGATTAAAACGGTAGTCATGCCCATTTCTTTACAGGTCTTCTGTAACAGGGCAATAATACGCTGCCCCGTATCGCTGTCAAGTGCACCCGTTGGCTCGTCACATAAAAGTATTTTCGGATTTTTTGCAATAGCCCTTGCAATAGCGACACGTTGCTGTTCGCCACCTGATAATTGCGAGGGGAAATTGGCTGTTCTTTCCGATAATCCAACTTGCTCTAAAATAGCCTTTGGCTTAAAAGAATTGGGACAAATCTGACAGGCAAGCTCAACATTTTCAAGGGCGGTAAGATTACCGACAAGATTATAAAACTGAAAAACAAACCCTATATCTCTGCGCCGGTATTCCACAAGTTGTTTTTTGCTGTATTCATGGATTTTCTTACCGTCTACAATAATACGTCCTTCGCTGGGACTATCCATACCGCCAAGCAAGTTTAATATCGTTGTCTTTCCAGCCCCACTGGGTCCAAGAATAACTGCCAATTCTCCTTGATCAATGGAAAAAGAACAATTTTCAACCGCCAAAATTTTTACACCTCCGACGGTATATTCCTTTTTTATATTTTCAAATTCGATCAACGGCATAAACTTTATTCCTCCCTTGACAATACAACTATAGTAGGAGTGGCTCCTTGTTTGTCCATATTTCTGTCTGTTTCTGTGTCATAGTATTTAGAGGTCATCCTCTGTGTTTCCAAGTGCAGTTAAAGTCCTAGTCTCATAAATCCTTGTACCTTCTATGTTCCCAATACGACCATGTGACCCGTTGGAGGTGCGGTTCGCATCTCTGAGTGCCGACAAAACGCCAATCCGCTAAATTACTGTCATGAGCGGCTTTAGGGGAGCCGTTGAATAATCATATTTTAACCCTGATCGAATTTGATAGATTTTACATGAAGCGGGACAAATATCTTTACGCTGAAATATCTTCTCTGCTGGGCTTGGGGGATGAATTATCGGGACGTTTTGAAGTTTGTAGACGGTTGGGGAAGAAATGCGATATTTCAGAAAAGATTGTGCCTAAAGTCTGGTCTGTTTCGCCTAAGCGCTGGTGTGTTGAACATTTTCGCTTCGTTTATGCAATCTATCTACAGCCTGAGAGAGCAGGTTAGCTGTGGCAAGCGCGAAAGCGGGCAACGCGGGAAGTATGTACCAATAAATTTTTGTCTGCGCCAGCGTAAACGCCGCCAA